>JANNBD010000254.1:0-7387 GCA_031385105.1 Chamaesiphon sp. OTE_78_metabat_374 | reverse complement strand
GGATCGTTGCTATCAAACCACTCAATGCCTGGAATTGCTTTGAACCAAGTTCGCTGGCGTTTGGCAAATTGACGGGTAGCAATAGTTGTCAGATCGATTGCTGCTGCTAAACTAATTTCACCAGCTAAATATGCTCGCATTTGGGCATATCCCAAAGTTTTTAGTAATGGCAAATCCCAGCCATATTTAGCCCCTAAATATTTCACCTCATCCTCCCAGCCCAATTCGATCATTTGATGAGCGCGGTGCTCGATCCGTTGAGCGAGGATATCTAAATTCTCACAATCCAAGCCAATTTGCAGAATCGGATAGCTCGGCGGATATTCCCCCTGCTGGCTCGAAATAGTCCGCCCCGTCACATAATAGACCTCCAACGCGCGAATGGTGCGTCTGGGGTCATTGGCATAGATTTTACTAGCCGCTTGAGGATCGACTTGTTGCAAGATCTGATAGCATTGCACCTGTCCGAGATCGGCTAATTGCGATCGCAATTCCTCATTAGCAGCGACTCTAGGCATCTTCATCCCTCGCACCACTGACTTTATATATAGCCCCGTACCACCAACCAGCAGCGGTAGCTGATTTTGCTGGTGCAATCTATTGATTAAAATTTGCGCTTCGGCTTGATATTCAGCGACTGTCACAGTATGTATGGGATCGGCTGTACTGACAAAATGATGCGGTACTAAAGCTTGCTCCGTAATGGATACAGTCGCCGTAGCAATGTCAAAATCTCGATAAATTTGGCGGGAATCCGCGCTGAGAATTTCGGTGTTCAGGCGTTGGGCAATAGCAATTCCTAGCCCTGATTTTCCGGTAGCTGTTGCGCCACAAATCACAATTAACATACAGAAGATCGAGATCGCAGTTCTACTTGACTATTCAACTTTTGTTTTCGATCGATCCAATCAGGCATAATCCGAGTTAACAGTTGATAAAAATTGGGTGAGTGGTTGGCAAACCGCAGATGACAGAGTTCATGAACGATCACATAATCAATACAATCTTTGGTAGCACTAATTAATAGAGGATTGAGAAAGATTCTACCACTAGGAGTGCAGCTTCCCCAGCGTTTGGACATGGTGCGAAGTTCGATCCCGGTGCTATGTTCGTTGGCGTAGACTCTCCTATGGAGAATCGTGTAAGCAGCAACTAATCTAGTACAGTATTGATAACGTTCTCTAAATACGATCATCGCTCGATCGCGAAACCAATTAGAAATCGATTTTTCTACATGTTTCCTGTCGAATGGATTGGGAGTATTAACTTCTAATCTACCTTGCCACAACCGGATTATATCGCTCGGATGTTCAATCAATTTTAACCGATACTGGCGACCTAAGTAGCGATAACCTTCGCCTGAGACACATTCGGGGGCAGGTAAAGGTGGGGCATATCGATCGAATTGACGTTGTTGTCTGGCAATCCAGGCGGCGCGGTGAATGATTTTAGCTTCGATCGATTCTATTGTGGCATCGGTCGGGGCTTTGACGATAATACTACTGTCGGGATGAACTTCGATCGCGAGGGTTTTGCGGGGAGAATATTCGAGGGCGTAGGTAACATTTTGGCTGCCGTATCGCACGCGACGGATCTCAGTTGATTTCATATCGTCTAAATACTTTTTAACCGCAGAGGCGCAGAGGACGCAGAGAAGAGAAGGGAGAGATATTAGTTAACTTCATAGTTTTCGGCAATCTTGAGGATCTTCGCGATCAGTTCGTCTAAATCGCCCCAGGGAATAAAGAGATTGTGAGTCTTTTTTAAGTCGTGAACTAAATCATCAATTTCGTTCATCATCAGCTTTTGAATATCTTGATGGTGTTGCCAATCGCGGATTTTGTGTTTGGTGATGATGTCTTCAATGCCGATCGATAATAATACAAATACGTCTGAATTATTGGGATCGCTATTGATGCCGCCGTCGATTGAAATCGAGGCTAGTGATGCAAAGTCCGCCTGCGCGGACTGGGTTATTGTGTAGGCGGATCTTGCTTCACCAACAACTAACTGGGTTCCAGAGTCCGCGTAGGCGGACTTCGCATTCCGAGCGGAGACTTCAGTCTCTAGGCTCTCTAGCCTACTCGCTAGTTTATCTTGCAAAACGTTGTAAAAAGCCCGCGCTTGAGGACGGGTTTGCAGCGTCGCGGGGACGTTATTTGCACCACCACTACGGACGGTTTCTAGATGCGATCTCATTTGTTGGAGATATTCGATATCGCCGAGGCGTTTGGCGCGGTGTGCGTCAATGGCAGTTTGAATTAATTGACTCAACCGTAAGTATAATATCGGATCTTCTTCCATCCGTTCAATCGCAACTTTTTTAATTCTCGCTGCAATTGCATCAGCCTGAGCCGCAGTCCCCACAATGCTTTCGATTTCAGCATTCGATCGATCCAAATCGAAAATATCTACAGGTTCGATAATCGTGATAAATTCCGATGCACCGATTTCTTTGGCAACCATTCGCCGGATTTGGTTATCAAAAGCGGAATAGTTTACTTTTTCGCCGTAACGGATTTTGACCAGATCCTTCAGCTTAAACCAAGATTTCAGATCTTGAAGATAGCGTTGTTTGGTTTGTGCGGGGGTATCGGCTTGGAAGGGGGAATTACTGAGGGCGAGTCTGAGGTTTTTGGCAAAATCTCGTAAGGCTTCATAGAACTCATCCCGACGATCTTGAGGTTCGAGCCACTGTTGTAAGCTTTCAGTATCTTGGCGATTATTCACGCCTTTAAATACATCCCAAACAGCAGCGTGGAGCGTGGGCAGTTTAGCAATTTCCACTCGCACATCAACTAGGGCACCTTCAACATCTTCCCTGTCGAATCCTTCCCGTTCTAATCTGTCATAGATTTCCAGCGCGTCAGTCATTTCACCAAAAATGCCCCGATAATCGATGACTAACCCGTACTGCTTGCCCTCGAAGACGCGATTTACCCGTGCGATCGCTTGTAAGATGTTATGTTCTTTAAGCCGTTTATCGATGTACAAAACAGCATTGCGTGGCGCGTCAAATCCAGTTAGTAATTTATCAACGACGATTAATAAATCCGGTGCGTCTTCCCCGTCGCCGCTCTTAAACTTTCTAATTAGCTCGTCTTGATAAGTTTTCGGTGTGCCATAAATCGCCATCATATCTTTCCAAAAGCGTTGCACTTCGGAGATGTCGGCTTCATTGACACTATCATTATCTTCGCGGGTATCTGGGGGCGAAATAATTACCTCTGCTCTGACCTTTTTCCAACCATTAATTAATCCTTGATAAGCAATTGCAGCGCGTTTGCTAGAGGTTGCGAATTGTCCTTTCAACCCCGTACCTTTAAAATGTTTAGCAAAATGCTCACTGATATCATAAGCAACTTCCTTCATTCTCGCTTCAGATTCATACAGCGGTTCAGCACTTTTGAACTTCCGTTTTAAGTCGGCTTTTTGTTCTGGAGTTAAGTCAACGGTAATTCGATCGAACCATTTATCCACAGCTTCAGTATTTTTAAATTCGCTCTCTCGCCCTTCATAAACGATCGGAACTACTGCTTTATCACCCACGGCTTTGGGCATGGTATATGAGTGAATAAAGCCGCCGAATTTCTGGGCGGTACTTTTATCCTTTTTCAGTAATGGCGTACCTGTAAAGCCAATATAGCAAGCATTGGGAAACACGTTTCGCATCTTGGCATGGATTTGCCCATACTGAGAGCGGTGGGATTCATCCACTAACACAAAAATATTGGCACTGGGATTAGTGACTTTTTCCCGCGCGACAGTTTCAAATTTATCGATCACAGTGGTGATAATTTCGGCTTTGGGTTCGTTGAGTAATTCGAGTAAATGTTTGCCGCTTGTAGCTTTAACTGGTGTAGTCCCACAGTCTTTAAATGTATCCTTGAGTTGATCGTCTAAATCAACTCGATCGTTAACCAGAATAATCTTCGGATTGAGAATACTTGACTCTCTCACTAAAGCCTTCGCTAACATTACCATCGTCAAAGATTTTCCGCTTCCCGTTGTGTGCCAAATTACACCACCTTGACGCGAAGCATCACCTCGCACTTGTTGAACTCGATCGATAGTAGCTCTCACCGCAAAATACTGTTGATAACGAGCGATTTTTTTCGTTCCACTATCAAATAAAACATAACCATAAATCAGATCTAATAATCGCGCTGGATTTAACAAACTGTAGAGAATTCGATCCTGCGCTGATACTGCTCTAATTCCCGCCAACTGAGTAATTTCCGACTCTGAGCCTGAGCTAAAGGCACATTAATCAAGGCATAAAGTTCAGCTTCAAAAGTTTCGGGAATAGCTTCTTCTTTCCACACCGCCCAAAATTCTTTGTCAGTATAAGTTGTACCATATTGAGCTGAGTTCTGCGCGATCGCCAGCAATATCTGCGTCACACAAAAAAAGTGCGGAATCTCGTCAGGGCGATGATTCCGCAGATGTTGGCTAATCGCATCGCCCATTGCATCGTTAAGATCGGGACGTTTACATTCGATCGCCACCAGAGGAATCCCATTTACAAACACCACAATATCGGGGCGACGAGTTTGGGTACTATTCAACCGCTCGATCTCAAATTCGTCAGTAACGTGATAGACATTATTCGCCGGATTTTTCCAATCGATATATTTTAGTTGAGGACTTTTCTTATCACCATCGATCGTTTGTTCGAGACTTTTTCCCAATACTAATAAATCGTAAATCTGTGTGCTAGTAGTGTAGAGAGCATCATAAGGAAATTGACTAATCGCCGCGACAGCAGTTTGAATATTCGCATCACTAAAAGGATGAATTTTACCCCGATGTTCGATCTGATTGAGCTTGTGAAGTTGGGCTGTGAGAATATCTTCGAGGACTACTTTCGATCGTTTCCCCTGACGATATGCGAGTGCTTCCACGGGCGTGATGTAGGTATAGCCCATATTCTGGAGCAAAGCCAAAGCCGGAATTTGAGAAGAAATAACTTCGCGCAGATCGATCGAGGATGGGGTCATATTGGGATGCGATGGTTCAATTTTATTGTAGGTTGGGTTGAAGAATGAAACCCAACATATCTAGGGTATTGCTACTCTATCTCCCAATCTTCAAGTTGCAGATTGTTAACACGCTTAAATTCTCTGGTATTGTGAGTGACAAGGGTTAAGTTATGATTTATTGAGATCGAGGCTATTTGCAAATCATAGGGGCCAATTGGAGTTCCTAATGATTCTAATCGAGTGCGAATAGTCCCAAATATCATTGTTGCAGAGTCATCAAATGGTAATGAAATAAATTGAGCTAAAAATTCCTGCTGTGCAGCCAGATTTCGTTCTGGCTTGGCACTTTTGAGCGCGCCATAAAATAACTCAGACTTGACGATCGAACAAACAGCAATATCTTGGATTTTTATCGATTCCAATTTCTGTTTTAAGGTTAAATTTTTACCTCGTAGATAGATAATGCAGGTATTGGTGTCGAGTAAAAATTTCATAGAATTGGCTCGCGCTCTGATTGTTGTCCTTGGGGGTGGCGGATAAAGGTTTCATCATCGATGCAACCGTAAAATTTGGGCGAGGGATAGGTAGAGTCTGCGATCTGAACACTAGACTCGGTGAGACTATAGTTGTGTCGCAAGAAGGCAATAAAGCTCATCACTTGTTGTTGCGCTTCTTGCGGTAGTGAGGAAAATTCATTTAACATTTCCTGGCTTGTCATAATAACACCTTTGGATAGCTATTTTTATTTTAATCGATCTCCCATTCCAAAGATCCGTAGGGGCGGGTTTATGCTAACAAACATCACTAAATTATATAAATCTTGAACGAACCCGCCCAACCCCACCAGCAACATTCAAATCGGTTTCATCACCATATTGATAAAAACATGCGTCGGTTATTGGTGGGGTTGGGCGGGTTCGTACGATAGTTATCGTTACATTCGGTATTCCTAGCATAAACCCGCCCCTACAGATCCTTAAATCATTCCCACCCTAATCTTACCTGTCAATAACTGTTGCATCAATCCTAGTTTCTGTTGCTTGTAAGCAGCCAGTTGTTTTTCTAGCGTTGATATTTCCTCATCGGCAGCAGAGAGTACAGCCGCAATTTTTTCCTGTTCTGGAAGTGGTGGTAAACGAAAACTGACTTCTGAAATATATCCCCAATCTGCACGGGGCATTTTTGAACCAGACGAAACATTTGCTGTAGCAATAAATTCAGAAGTCTGAACTAAATAAAAAAGATAATTGGGCGTGATGTATTTTTGAGAAACTAATACCCATATTTCAGTTGAACAAACACCATCAAATTGAGCAAGCAAATATTTTCTAAGATAAGGGCGTAATTTACCAAAAAGAACATCACCAGTGAAAAAGTAGTTTTTAGTGCTGGCTTGCTTTGATGAATCGATAGTTCCAAGTAATTTTCCAGAAATCTGAGAGATATGCTCAAGCTCGACACATATTTTAGATTCTGAACTTATTTTTGGATCGAACTTTTTGCTTCTCAGTTTAACTATTTCCGAGAAACTGTATGATTTCCACTCGCTACTCTCAAACTCCTTAAAACGTTTCTTACCAGTCAATAACTGCTGCATCAGCCCCTGCTTGCGCGATCGAACCCTCCCAATCAACCTCTCCAGCAGATCGATCGACTCATCCCAAACCCCAAGAATCTCCACAATTTTTAGTTGTTCTGAAATTGGGGGAAGAAGTATTTCCAATTTCAAGAATTCTGTCTGACCTAAAGTTTTATTTCTTCCTGCTCCTCCTGGAGATGCTAGCTCTAAGAGGTATTTACCTTTAGATGTCTTGAAAAAATACAATAAGTACTCAAGTGAAAGATGACTACTTTTTGCTTTGTACATTGGGAATCGATGTGAAGCAATCATCCCTTTTTCTTGAATGGTTGTTTTTGCTACAGCTTGCTCCCATGCAAAAACAATATTAACAACAAAACATTCAGGCTCAATCCAAAACACTGACTTGTTACCTAATTCTTCTCCTGTTTTTGGATTTTTATAGAAAATTCCCTTTCCATGTGAACGTATCCCAATTTCTCGGTAAGAAGTATCATTGTCTACTGATACAGGATTACGGACTCTAGTTAGAATTTCAGCCAAAGGAACAAAACGCCATTTTTCAGGAATCATATCCAAGCTCCTTCAGACAATCAACCATTTTATTCTTGTTTTCCGACAGAGCAGCTTCTAACGAATAAATTTTAGATTGCAGTGTCTCGATATCAATTTCTTCCTCTTCCTCAGAGGGTGTCTGAAAAGTTAGGCAAGACGACGAAGGGATAAGCGAATCATGGCAATGTAGAGAAAAGCCTCAGAGGTGTCAGTCAAAATCTCATAGTCTTTGCTTAAACGACGAGACCAATTAAACCAACCAAAAGTGCGT
>JANNBD010000231.1:0-12122 GCA_031385105.1 Chamaesiphon sp. OTE_78_metabat_374 | reverse complement strand
GTTTGATAGCAACGATCCCATCTTACTCGATCGAGTCTGGGATCGAGTCCAGCAATTTTGTGGTATGGCAATCGCCACATCTGTCAGGACACTCTAGATCTCAGTCCGCGAAGGCGGACTTTGCAGCACTAGCGGCGATTTTAATCGCTGTGCTGTCCTAACTGTCTTGGCGGTTGCCATAACTCAAAGATCAGGAGAAATCAAAAACAGACCAAATAGTGCGATGTAGCACTATTCGATCTGTTTTTGCTTAACCCGTTGGCAGAAGCCTGCTCCGCCAGGAAAACTTGAGTTAGTTAATATTGCCTAAATAGCTGGAAGTTGAACCAGTGAAACTAGATACTTTCATTGTATTTACTGGTACTAAACCAATTACTTTTGGTAATGTCGCTAGCTGTTGAGAACCGAGGATCAAACCACCAAGATTGCTGGTTTGACTGACGGAGATCCAAGATTGACCAATGGCCGAAATCGATCCGCGTGCTGTCGCTAACGGTACATATGTGCTGTTCTGACCACTGGTTGTGGTGGTTAGACTGGTTTGAACCTTGGCAGCATTTGTTGGCTTGCTTGCGACAATAGTTTCGCCAGGAATGCTAAATTTGACTGTATTTGTGTAGGATTGGGCAGTGGCTAACCGGAGACTAGCTGTAGTTACCGATGCTGGTGCTACCAGTTCTGATGGGGAAACCAGCTTGGTTAGAGCAGAAATTGAGCGGAAGTTGCGTCCAGTTGCTTTTGACACTGGTGCGACCGATACTTTGATACTACCATCGAGGTTGTTGCCCAATAGCTGCTGCAATCCGTTGGGGATCGAGGCAACAGGGTTGATCGAAATCTGATCGATCACTTTTGGTAGTCCGATCGATCTCAAATCCCGCGATGCTGTTTTGATTTCGGCAACACGGCTAGCAACGATGGGAGTTGCTTGGAGCTTCTGCATCAATTCTGGACGAACTACTGGGTAGGGAGTAGCAACTTGTTCGGTTCTGGTCGGCACCGTTGCGGTTAGCTGTACTGGGGTGCCAATTCTAGCAGCTACTGTCACTGCTGGTTTGAGAGTAGGTAAAACCTGACTGGATACTTTCACATCTCCAGTGCCAATCGCCAAGCCAGGTACTACGACCTTGGTTTTAGCTGTGGTAGCTGGACTCAAAGCGGCGGTGATCGATTGCTTGATTTGAGCTGGCTTCTTTGCCTTAGCCGAAAGCTGCTGGAATCTGACTGGTGTTCCAGTAAAACTTGCCAACGGGTCGAAATTTTGAGTCCCCTTTGCTGTGGCTACAGATGGTTTTGCACCACTAGCCATTGTATCGATCGCTAGTTGACGAACTGCTTGATCTGGAGTTGCTGCAACTCCTTTTAATAGTTGTTGATCGACATCTGTACCAGTAGATTTGATCCCGCTCCAAGTTGGATAAGGTGCTGGTACTTTTGTGGAAGCGGTGGTGCCGGAGTTGGGTGCGGCACTAGAACATAGCGGGTTAGATAGAACTAACGCTGTTCCCAAAACACCAAGACTAGGTTGCAACCAGGTAAGCCAAATTTTTGACATTTTAAATTAACTCTATATATGATGAAAAGTTTCAGTTACTGTAACTTGCCTGTAATTAACAGTTATACTCAAATTTGGCAAGTCGTCAATAGTAGTTTTGGCTGATTTCGTCAAAATTAGGAATTTTCGCTAATTTTTAGATCGATCGGCTGAGTGAACAACGATAGTAGCTAAATTGCTAACTTCACTTTTCAGCTTAACTGAGTCAGTGATGCCTTACAATTATTACATCGATAAGCCAGACAAACACTGGACAAATCAGTACTACCGCCACCTTATAGCTACAATCGTATCATACTTTTTTTACGACCTCATCCGTATTTATGCTGGCATCGCCCACAGTTCGATCGAACCAAGCTGGCTACCAATCAGTAAATATTCAGCATTTGACTGCCAACCTAGAGCGGTAAATTGACTGGGATCAGCAGTGATAATCTGGTGAATCTCCCCAGCGAGAGACCATAAACAGACATAACCATCTGCCCCACCAGACGCGATAATTGGAGCGTGAGGATGGGCGGCAAGTGCGGTTACGATGTCTTGATGACCTTCTAAGTATTGACCTGTCCAGGTGGCATCTGTGGCTAGTTGCCAGATTACGATAGCGATGCCGCTGGCAATTGCCAAACACGGACTGCTGCTAGATCCAACCCAGCAAATTTGACGAATTTTGCCAGGACAGCCTGCTAGTGTCCATTGCTCGGTGGGATGGTGCCAATCAACTATCGTCAGAGTGCGATCGAGATTACCAGCAGCCAGATAGCGACCATCCTGGGACCAAGCAACCTCCAAGCTGGCTGTCTTAACTTCAATCCGGTGAATTGGTGCCTTTTGGTCACGGTATGCCCAGACCTGGATCCCTTTAGATCCAGCCATCGCCAAATAGATGCCATCGGGGTGCCAAGCTAATTTGAAGATTGAAGACTGGTCGAATCGATAAGTAGAGGTCGCGCCTGCTGCGGGTAAATCCCAAATTTCTACTTGTGGACCATAGGTAACTGCTAACTGGGATTCGATCGGGTGCCAAGCCAAATTTTCAATCCATTGACCGATATTAATCCGATGCACCAATTGGGGTGGGCTGTGGATAACAGCACAGTCCCAAATCAGCAATTGCCCAGATTGCCCACCTGCGGCTAGCCACCGACTATCAGCACTAAACGCAATACAATCGATCGACTCCCCCACTGCTGTCTGTAATTTGATTAAATCTTGCTGCTGAGGGTTCCACCCTACTTCCCCCGCTGCGGAGGTTGCCGCCCAACCCGGACCATTTGGGGCACAGGCTATTGCCGTTACTAAATCGTCAAGCTGACCCTGCCACTGTAGCTGTAGTTCTGATTCCCAGTTTGTCACTATTTAATCATGTAAACAAATTACCAGCAGTAACACCTAAGCTTAAACATTGAAGTTAGGATATTACTACTGGTAACTGAATGAGATATGGCTCAAGTCAGACTTGAACTGACGACCAAGGGCTTATGAGTCCCCTACTCTACCGACTGAGCTATTGAGCCAAGGCATTTAACGTTTTTTATCATAGCATGAAAAACGCAGTTAAACCATTAGCACCACTAAAATAGTTTAGCCTTGAACTAGGAACCTAACTATTTGCAGGTAGATGAGCGATCGGATTGACAGCACTGCCGCCAGTGTGACGAATCTCAAAATGTAAGTGTGAACCAGTGCTATTGCCAGTGCTGCCCATTGCTGCTAATAGTTGACCTTGGCGAACGGTTTGACCGACACTGACTGAAATCCGGCTGTTGTGGGCATAACGAGTGGTGGTTCCATCGCCATGCTTGATTTCCACTAAGTTGCCGTAGCCACCTGAATGCCAGCCTGCTGAGATCACTGTCCCATCGGCTGCGGCATTAATTGGGGTACCAACGGGGCCAGCAATATCAATGCCTTTGTGCATTCGACCCCAGCGTCGTCCATATTTGGAGGTTAGCTTGCCTGCGGCAGGCCAAGAAAAGCCAATTGTGGTGGTACCCGTGGAGTTAGATGGCGAACGATCTTCGGACTCTTTTGGGTCACTTTCATATCCACCTTGATTGAAAGCTGCTTGCCCCGCAGTCGCAGGTTTAAATGCTCTGGTTTTTGGTGAAGCTACATCAATAGTTACCGCAGATCCACTGCTAACTGGTTGGCTGCTGGGGCTAGCCTGATTGGAATAGCGAACTGGAATGGACTGAGCGATCAGTACAGATGGCTTCTGCTGCCCAGATCTTGCTTGCATTGCTGAGACGTGACGGTGCAACTGAGCGACAGACTGGTCTGAAGCGGATCCTGATTTAAGGGAATTTGCGACGGATTCAGCCGCAACAGCGGTATTGTCAGCATTTGCGGTGGGAAAACTAGCTGTACCCACTAAAACTGCTAACCCAAGCAGCATCAGCGATGCGCGTCTCCGGCGGTCAGCTAAGAGAGTAGTGATTTTGACAAATCCTGATGTTTGTGCAGCGGTCATTGTTGACGACTGACTAGCTAGTTCTTCACTGGCATCTTTTGTGATATTGACTAATTCAACTTTTTGTGTAGCTTCGGATTTCAACAAAAATAACCTCCTAACGTTTGAGTACAATAGCAGCCAGCAGCATCAATTTAGCTGGATAAATTTGCTACTAGCTGACTGCTAACTCCATTCACACCAAAAATAATATTGACATGACGACAGCGATCAGATTAGCTAATTTTTCGCTTGCATTATCCTGGCAATCAATAGATCGAGTCAGCGGAAAGCAATAAATTGTCGTATGTCGATAGCGATCCCTATCGCTAGAGTAACTTTAAGTTAAGATGCCATAATTTGCAAGGTTATTTGTTAAATATCGATCGAGGATCGCGATCTTCAGGTGCCAGCAGATGAAATCGTAAGCTTTACTGGCAAAGGGTTTAGACCCAGATTGAATTGGCAAAATAAATTAGATATAAGCTGCGATAATTATTGATCGAGTGCTGCTGGAAATCACATAATCCAATCTCGATCGCCACATATTTACGTAAACTGATTCTGATTTGAGATTCTGCTGTATCAAAAAACACGAAAAACTTCAAGCACTTAACTTCAACATCAATTATCGAGCTGATTTTGATGCAATCTCTCAATAATTGCCGATCCAGTTCGCCAAGATCGAGTAAATCAATGATAGAAATTTCTTATCTAAATATTGATCGTAATTTCATCAAAATTCAATTGAATTATCTCGTTGGCGGAGCCTCTCCTGGAGGAGAATCAATTTGCTGGAGAAGCTGACTGACTGCCGTCGCTATTTCGGTAGGGCTAATCTCCATGTCAGTCTGACAATTTGGCTACCTGCCGCTGGGCTTCAAACAAGCCTACAGCCGCACTGACAGACAGATTGAGGCTTCTCACTCCTGGCTCACTCATGGGCAGATACACCGTCGCCGCACATTGTTCGAGCATCTGTGCGGGTAGTCCGCTAGTTTCACTCCCAAATAGCAACCAGTCATTAGCCTGAAACTGAAACTCAAAATGGCTACAGCTACCCCGAACACTAAACCCAATATTACGTCCAGGCTGCTGAAGTCGAAATTGGATGAATGCCTCGATCGAATCGTGAATTTTGAGGTCAACATAAGGCCAGTAGTCTAATCCAGCCCGTTTGACAGTGCGATCGCTGATCTCAAAGCCCAATGGCCCGACCAAGTGTAATTTAGTGCGAGTCGCAGCACAAGTTCGCGCGACATTTCCGGTATTGGGCGGAATTTGAGGATTGACTAAAACTAACTGAAGCATAAATTCAAAATTGGCTGGCAAGAAATTAAAATCTAGTCAATGTAGTGGCTAAAAAACAGCTTAAATAATTACTGGGCAAAGGATAGGGTGATTTTTGTAACAATTCGCAATCTTTAGTAATATATAGATTTTCTTTATATTTCGATTTGGGAGGAGTTGGGAGTTGGGAGACGAGGAGGCGAGGAGACGGGGAGTAGCTTCAATCCCACTATTCACTATTCACCATTCACTAAACCGATTGACAAATATACTGATCCAGCTCGACTTCTTGCTGTTCTACTTGGGAAATCGCCTGCATCAGCACGGCTTGAGCGTCACTAGATTTTTCGTATGCTCTTAGCCACTGCTGGGCGGTATTGCCCTCGCGGAGAATTTTCTTTACAGGTGAGAGGAAGCAGGCAAAGCCCCGCTGTTTAGCGCATTCACGCACCTCATCATAAAGTTCGCCAATCCAGTCATGAGCGGTGATCGATCGACCATCCTGCCAATGTCTGAGCGTAGCATCAAGGCTCGATTTAGCCACCAGCATTTCATTGGCATCGGCGAGTTCGACTAGTTCTTCAGCAGAGAGACTACTCATTACCAGCGGATCGAGATTGGGATTTTCCATTAGCTGCCACAATCTTGCTTCAATCAGGCTGGTAACAGCGAGTAAGGCGATCGGATCGATAATTAGGTCACAAATCCTTAATTCGAGTCGATTGAGGTTGTAGGGGCGGCGATCGCCATTAGGACGGACCGATGACCAGAGATGACGAACGTTTTGCATCGTCTTTTGCTCTAGCTGCTCGTTTACCCATTTGATATGGTGGGCATGACTTTCAAACAGCGGTACATGTTTGGGTGTCTTGGGAAACAAGCCCCAGCGAGTAGAATGATAACCCGTTGGCGCACCATTTATAAACGGCGAGGCAGCACTTAAAGCTAGGTACAGCGGAGCTTCAACCCTTACCAGCCGACAAGCCCGCATCAGCAATTCTGGATCGCTAATGCCAATATTGATATGCACGCTAGCCGTGACGACATCAGTACCGTAAGTCTGTTCAATGTATGTATGGTAAGGATTCTCAGGATCGGAGCGATAAAATTTGTCCGTACCGCCCAGGGAAAGGGTACTGCCTGGAATCAAAGTATAGTCGCCCAGCGTTTGAATATAAGCACGCAACTGGCGGCGCGGGCGGACTAGAGCGCAGAGCAACCGCTCATATGAATTGAATGGCGCGGTGGTATATTCCACATTGCGGCTGTCTGGCTCAATGATAAACCCATCCAAATCTGCCACAATTCGATCGGACAAACCGACAATCTCGCCTTGGGGTGTACCAGTGTAGACTTCAATTTCAAATCCTTTGGAAAGTAGCATGGGGTTAGTAGATGGTGAATGGTGAATAGTGGATGGTGAATAGAGTTTAGAGTTTGAAAGTTGTAAAATTGGGGTTGATATCGATCTTAATCGATAATCATCGCTGTTTTGCTTAAGTAATCTTCGATTTCCGCAAGTCCATTCACCATTCACCATCCACCATCCACCACTTCCCTAATTACCAGCGATCGTCGATAATTGGGAACTAGCTATAAAATCACAACGCAAGCAGCACGACGGAAAATAATGGGAGTGATTTGGGAGATCGACTTTTACTCACGCCCTTTGGTGGATGAGCAGCAGAAAAAAGTTTGGGAACTGTTGGTGTGTGAAAGTCCATCGAGTACAGCACAGTCAAGCAGCGAACTATTTCGCTACGCACAGTATTGTCCCAGCGATAAAGTCAACTCACTGTGGCTCGGCGAAGCTCTACAAGCAGCTATGCTCGAAGCAAAGCAATCGCCCCAGCGGATTCGCTTCTTTCGGCGACAGATGAACAATATGATCACCAAAGCCTGCAAGGATATTGGGATTCCTTCTGCGGCTAGTCGTCGTTCTATTTCATTGCGGCAATGGTTGGATCAACGAATGGAGCAATTCTATCCGAGCCAGCCCAACTATCAGGCGGTCAATAGTGCTTCGGTGCAGATGTTCTCAGATCCGCCACAACCTCTACCCGAAGCCCTCATCGGGGAAAAGTGGACATTTGTGAATCTAGCAGCTAGTCAGTTTGCCGATATGAGCGATTGGCAAATTGGCTTCGGTGAATCCTTCCCACTAGATATGTTCGGAGTTACTCCCGACATGCAGATTCCTGGCTTGATTCTCTACTCAGCGCGTTCCGTACCAATGGCAGCCTGGATGTCAGGATTGGAAATAGTAGCTGTAGAATATCAACCAGCCCCCAAATCTACACTACTACTAGAAACAGGTGCCAGCGAAAGCTGGATCTTAGCTCGTCTCGATGGCGACACCCAATCAGAAGCAGCTCGATTTGAAGCTAGCAAACAACAGTCTAAAGGTGTCCACTTCATCGCCATCCAATCCAATCCCGAAAGCGAAGAATTCGCTGGATTTTGGCTACTTTATGGGAATTGAGAATTGAGAATTGATAGTTGATAGTTGATAGCTGGGAGTTCGGATTTGGGAGTTAGGAGATTTGTGATTAAAGTTCCCAGTCCCCTCGTCCCCCGTCTCCCAGTCCCCTCGTCCCCCCGTCTCCCCGTACCCCGAAATGGATATCACCGCACAACTCCTAAATCTGGCTCTCAAAGCGGGTGCAGAAGCAGCAGAGGTTTATCAAGCCAAATCATTGTCGCGGCCAGTTTTTTTTGAGGCGAATCGACTCAAGCAGTTGGAATCAACCCAGAGCGAGGGAATTGCGCTGCGGTTGTGGAAAGATGGTAGACCAGGAATAGCAGTTGCTTACGGCGCAGTTGAGCCAAGTATTTTGGTTGCCAAAAGTATTGAATTGTCGGCACTGAACGATCAAGAAACCCCTGAATTAAACGCAGCCAATCGCAATGTTTACCCCGACTTGGGCACTACAATTTCGACCGAAGAATTGTTGGCGATGGGCAAAGAATCGATCGAATTAGTCCGAGCAAATTTTCCTGATGTGATCTGTAGTAGCCAGTGGGACTGCGATATCGAAACCACTAGGCTAGTCAATAGTCAGGGACTAGACTGTAGTTATAGTGACACGACACTGAGCGGATATCTGGCCGTCGAATGGATTCGCGGCGATGACTTTTTGAGCGTCGGTGATGGTCAGACTCAAAGAGGCCATCTGGATCCAGCTAAAATTGCCCAAAGTGTAATTAAAAGGTTGGAGTGGGCGAAAAATAATGTCAAGCCGCCAACAGGGAAAGTACCAGTTTTATTTACAGCCAAAGCTGCTGATATGCTGTGGGAAACAGTTCAGGCGGCAATGAACGGTAAGCAAGTGTATGAAGGAGCTTCCCCCTGGAGTGATAGATTGGGGCAAAGAGTAATCTCTCCCCTCCTCACACTCAAGCAGCAGCCCAATTGCGGGCCATTTAGCTGTCCGTTTGATGATGAGGGTTCACCCACACAGTCTTTGACACTAATTCAGGATGGGACTCTGAAACTATTTTATACCGATCGGACGATCGGTCGTCAACTGGGCTGTGGCTCAACTGGTAACGGCTTCCGCTCTGGCTTGGGCAGTTACCCAACTCCCGATCTCGTCAATCTGACGGTGGCACCTGGCTCGATGAGTTTTCTAGAATTGGTCAAACAGCTTGATTCAGCTATTATCATCGACCAAATTCTAGGCGGTGGAGCCGGAATGTCTGGCGATTTTTCGATCAATGTTGAGTTAGGTTATCGCGTTCGCAATGGCGAGATCGTCGGACGCATCAAAGATACGATGGTCAGTGGCAATGTCTACACCACCCTCAAGCAAGTTGTCGCCGTCGGCGCAGACATCGATTGGAATGGCCCTTGTCACACGCCATCTTTGATTGTTGAGGGGTTGTCAGTGACGGGGAGAGGGTAAATAGTGGATCGTGGATCGTGGATCGTAAATAAAACGGACGCTTGCGTCCTGACTCTTGAATCCGAACAATCAAGTACTATTCACGATCCACGATCCACGAGTCACTAATGTAAAAGAGAGTTATTCTCAATAAGACTCGCTTGTTGCAAATAGATTCGGAGTCAGATATGATGAATAATTGATCACAAGATTGGGTGGTGAGTATGTCATTCTACACAGCAGACTCTCTCAAAGCTGAACTGCACGAACGAGGCTGGCGACTTACGCCGCAAAGAGAGATCATTCTAGATATATTCCAAAACTTAGCCGCAGGCAAGCATCTCAGTGCGGAGGAGCTGTGCGATCTGTTGCACAAAGAGGAACATGATATTAGTTTGTCCACTGTTTACCGGACTGTCAAGTTGATGGCGCGGATGGGCATACTGCGAGAACTAGAGCTAGCCGAAGACCACAAGCACTACGAAATTAATCAGCCGCACCATCACCATCATCATTTGATTTGCGTGCGCTGCAACCAGACGATCGAATTCAAGAACGATTCTGTCCTAAAAATTGGCGATAAAACCTCGAAGAAGGAAGGCTATCATCTCCTCGATTGTCAGCTCACCATTCACGCTGTGTGCCCCGCCTGTCAGCGGTCTATTTTACCAGTTTGATTGGTTGGTGAGTAGCTTAGATTCTAGAGGGCGGGCATGAAGCGGCGTTTTTATTCGGCGGCGTTTTTTTTCGGGGGTTTCTCCCTAATAAAAAAACGCCAAGACGGGGTTCCCCCCCGAATAATAAAACGACAAGACAGCACCGCCCCTACAGATAGTGTCGGGTGGGCACTGCCCGCCAGCTAGCGTTTAGGCAATTTCTAATTAATAAAAGATCTAAATCCACTTTACTTTCAATACAGTTCGGTTAACAAATAATCGATCATGATATTAGTCCGCGTAGGCGGACTTTGCACCACTAGCAGCGACTTCAGTCGCTAGCGAACCGAACCGTATTGACTCTACTTTGACTTACGCTCAGGAACAGGTCTGTCTCCTGAGCTACCAGATATGTTGAAAGCCATGTTGTAGATCAGTTCATGAGTGCGAGCAGACTTGAATAAATCTACCACAGGTTGAGGATAATCAACGCCAATATTCACACCAAATCTCTCTTGCTCTACAGGTAATAGCTTCCACGGTTCGTGTACTTTTGCTGCTGGAATTTGAGCTAATTCTGGCAACCAATGCTTGACGTACTTACCTTCTCTGTCGTAATCTCCAGACTGTTTGGTGATATTGAAAAAGCGAAAACCCCGCGCATCATTGCCGACACCCGCCGTATAATTCCAGTTTCCCCAATTACTACAGACATCGTAGTCAACCAGTAGAGATTCAAACCATTCAGCACCCATCCGCCAATCAATTCCCAGGTTCTTAGTTAAGAAACTCGCCACATTTTGTCGCCCGCGATTGGACATAAATCCAGTTGCAGCTAGCTCCCTCATGTTGGCATCTACCAGCGGAAATCCTGTTCTGCCCTCGCGCCAAAGATCGAATCTTTGCCAATCTTCCTTCCAAGTCATATCCACACCTTGCAGTCCAGATTGCTTGAAAATTTTATTGCCATGCTTTGCACAAATAAATCGGAAATAATCTCGCCACAGTAGCTCAAAGATTAACCAATAAGTTGAGTCATTTTCAATCCGTTCATTTTCATATTTGTCGATTTGTTGGACGATATATCGTGGGGATAAACAACCCAAAGCTAACCACGGTGAAAATTTGGAAGAGTAGTCTGCACCCAACATTCCATTGCGAGTTTCCTTGTATACCCGTAGCTGATCTCGCTGCCAAAAATACTGATCCAATCGATCGATTCCTGCCGTTTCACCGCCCTTAAACTCCAACACACCCCGTGGATCGAGATCAGGTGTTTCTAGTCCTAGCTCTGTCAAACTGGGCAGTTTACCAGGATCTAGATCTACTGGTAGTTGTGGTAGGCTAGTCGGAGTAGCCATAGGCATTTGAATCTTGGCATCTCGCTCTACTTCCTTCCGAAACTTAGTAAATAGTTCGGGAATGTTTGGTAAATTAAACGGTAAATCTTGCAGTTGATAGAGCGTCTGACCCCAAAAGGATTTACAATTGACATTGATCTGCTTTAAAGCTTGCTCTAAACCTGTACTTACTGCAATTTCTTCGGCAGTAACCTCGCGATGATAATACACATCGGTAATCCCCAATCGCTCAACTAATTCAGGTATGACTACTTCTGGCAGCCCTCGCCGGATCACTAAGTTACTCCCCTGCGCTTGCCAAGACTTTTGCAAATCAGCGACACTTTCAACCAAGAATTGGGCACGAAATGCACCTGTTTTAGGGAATCCAAATTTGGTCTGACCAAAATGTCGATCGTCAAAGCAATAAACTGGAATTACACTAGCACCACCAGCTAGTGCCTGAGTTAGCGGTAAATGGTCGTGCAGGCGCAGGTCGTTGCGGTACCAAAGTATAATCCGTTTAGCAGCCATGATTAAGATAATTGATAATTGATAATTGATAACGCAGCATCTCTGTAGAGAGACAATTCAACTAGTTCGAGCTATGGTTGATTTACATTAACCTCGTAATATAAGTTAACATATCTTCTCATGAAAAAGCAGGCATCATGCCTGCTTTTTGATTACCCCTCAAAGATAACTTGAAAGTTCTGACTCATCACAGTTCTATCTAGCCTAACTACCGATCGAAAACGATCTATGATCGATCGATGAGACGATCTTTGTAGGTGTAGAAGGGGACTGAGAATATTGACTCCAAAAATCTGCCAGCTCTGCGGCTTTATTACGCCACTCAGGTGAAATCTGGTACATTCGACGCGGACGGCCACGCCCTGCAACTTTTTTCCAGTAGCCGACAATCGTACCGGAAGCTTCCAAGAA
>JANNBD010000225.1:0-11282 GCA_031385105.1 Chamaesiphon sp. OTE_78_metabat_374 | reverse complement strand
TTATTTTATAGTTTTTTTTTGCTGATTGTTGTGTATGTTGTTGAGAGAATGATAATTCACCTAATTCACTCAAGCAGCAGCTAGAGGAGTATCTAGGCAAACCTGGATCGAGAATGTTGCTCAATGACAAGATTGATGCAGGTGAGATTGATATTAACCAGATTACAGATATGCCTAGTCTGACTGCATTTAAAAATCGGTTTGATGAGGTGTTAAGTGGTTTGTAACTGGGTTGGAAATGCGAACCGATCGATCGCTGGAAACCTGTCTAGAATTTCGATCGCGCTTCAGCCAGTCCTAGCGTGAACATACTCCCTTCCCAGTGAAAAGTGTGATGAGTGGATAGTGGATGGTGAATTGCAAACGTCTATTTCTTGAGTGGGAAGGGAGTATGACTCATCAGCGGAGCCATTCGCACATCTCGCTTTTACCCCAATTCCATCATCAAATCATTCTAATCACAGTTCAGACACTTTCTAATCTGTTCCAACTGCCCACTCACAGCACCACCAACCAACAACTCTTGCGCCAACTTCATCCCCGCCGACATATCACTGGCTCCGCCACAATGCCAGAGATAAAATCCCGCATTCCACAGCACCGAATTTAACAGCTCAGAAGGTTCGCCCCGTAGCACGGTGGCTAAATCTGACATTAACTCAGGTGTAGTTGAAAGGGTGGGATTGATGTTGCTCAATCCGTAGTCGTAGTGATGCAGAAAAATTCGCTCTAACTCTTGTCCAGATTGATGCACACCGACGATTACGGTGCGATCGCGTGGTAAGTCCACACTTCCTTCTAAACCCTTGACGGTAGTGATTTTATGCGGTGTATCGCGC
The DNA here is from genome assembly GCA_031385105.1 of Chamaesiphon sp. OTE_78_metabat_374. GTDB lineage: Bacteria > Cyanobacteriota > Cyanobacteriia > Cyanobacteriales > Chamaesiphonaceae > Chamaesiphon. Next base: position 10,443 of record JANNBD010000225.1, on the reverse strand, counting down.
AGGGTGGCGGCGACTAATGCCATTTGTTCAGTGGGTGGATGAACGTAGCCAAAAATCAGGTGAGCATCGCCAGCGTAGGGACACCACATTAGCTCTAGGGTTGCGAGTGGCGGGCGTTTACCAATCTGATCTCGGTAGGGGGTGAGTCCGGCAGCAAGGGGGAACAGAGTCGGGGTGTAAATGAAACCTAAACCTGTGTCTGCAAAGATCGATTGCACTCGATCAATTTCAATCTGCGTCCAATCGACACCCCATGCCTGCCAGATATCGATTAGGGGAACACCATATTTGGTTGGCATTCGATCTCCCCCATGTAGGATCGTCGGAATCCCTGCCGCAGTCATGATCAGGGAGACAATCGGTGCAAGTGGCGCGGTGCGCGATCGACCATCATAAGCTACCCCAAAGATCACTGGCGATCGAGTATGACTAGCAACGGGTTGTAACTGTGGGCCGAATTGGGCATAGGTATCGAGCATTCCCGCGAGTTCTGCGCCTGTGGGACGCTTAATTCGATGGGCGATCAGAAATGCACCAATTTGAGCAGGGGTGGCTGATTGGACTAGCATCAGTTTCATTGCTTCTGCTGCTTCCGCTCTGGTGAGACTTTTGCCCGTATGGGGACCACTGCCAATTATTTGGACGAATTTCCGAAATCGATCGCTCATTTTTTAGGGGTTAGGCTTTAGGGATTAGGGGTTAGGGAAAGAACAGACTGGTGGAATGGGGGCATGGGAGTGTGGGGAGTAATAATAAATCAACTATTCACCATCCACTATTCACTATTCACCATCCACTAATTCACCATTAATTGTTTTGTGACTAGATCCCAGAAATACTGAATTGGGGGAATTTGGAGTCTGTCGCTGGTGGTGACGAGGACGACTTGGCGGGAGAGGTTGATGCCAGTGTGGGGGGTGGGTGCGATCGATCGAGCAACCAAGGTTGGATCGGTGTGAAGATCTAGCAGGGCTGATTTGGGGAGGAGGGCGATTAGTTCACCTTGTCTGACTATGCCCCGAAAGGCATCGAGCGTATTCAATTCTAGCATTGCCTGGAGTTTGCTACCTAGCTTGTTAAATTGTTCTTGGACTAGTCGCTGCATTCCATAGCCATCTTTAAATACGACTTGGGGATACTTGACTAGTTCTGTCCAGGGAACGAGGGTATATTTAGCCAGGGGATGTTGGGCGGACATGAGGATCTCGATCGGTTCTTGGTAGAGATTTTGGACTACCATGTCGGGACTGGTAGTAAACATCCGATTGTCCATGACGATCGCGATATCAACTAAGCCATCCTTGAGCACTTTGAGCGATCGATCGCTCCCCAATGCAGTAACTCGAAGTTGGATCTGGGGATGTCGATCGCAAAACTGCTGCAAGATTGGTGGTAATAAGTAAGCGCAAACGGAATGAATGGCAGCGACACAAAGTTCTGGCTGCTTTCCTGCCAGGAGACTCGCGATCGACTGATGGGCTAGTTTCCATTCCTGACAAATTTTGCGGGCGTGGGGTAGAAGCCGCTCGCCACCAATGGTTAGTTTCGCCTGATGATGGCGATGGAATAGGGGAATGCCCAAATCTTCTTCTAAAGACTGAATCTGACGACTAATCGTAGACTGGGTACAACTACATGTACGCGCTGCCTGTTGAAAACTGCCCGTATCAATAATAGCTAGAAAGGCTTGCAACTGTTCGATCCGCATCAGGTAATTTCACACTTAGTTACCAGTATAATAAAATACATTAAATACATTAGCAGAAAACCTCAATTATTAAAATAGTGTGTGTATTTCTATCGGCAAAGTAGCAATGCATTGATGCCTATAAATCCACCCCCGTCATATGGCTTAAGAAGATCAGTTTCTAGCCAGTATTATCGCTCAAAGGTTGAAATAGTTGTGGGCAAATCTAAATTAAAGTCCTATGATGAAGTCAATGAAGTTTGACACGCACTCCACAACAAATCGATTCATTATCTTTAGTGATTAACTAATATTTTTCACGTAAGTAATGAAGTTATAACTCAGTTTAGATGAATAGGGTTTTTTGATCGCGAAGCTTCTATTTCGCTGATTCACAGGTAGTTTTCAAGTAAAATAATTGCATTTGATCGAACTAATTAACATTTGTTCGGCAAGATTTGATCTAAGCATAAAGTAGATTTTGATCGACTATGCTTGCAATCATTGGCTAACTGCAAATCTCTAACTACCAAAAGAAGAAACCCGTCAATTCATGGATCGACTAAAAGATCTAGAGTTGAAACTCATCGATGCATCGTTCTCGATTTGTTGACGAGTTAAATTTCAGATAAAACTTGTTGTCAGGATTATATCTTATTTATTGCCAGTTAGGAAGGATAAACATCATGAATTTCTCATCTAAACTCACACTTGCGATCGCTACCGCTGCGGCACTATGCCCAATCGCGGCTAATGCCAACCCTGTCGTTTCAACTGGTTCGACAGCAGCGGCAGTATCAATCAAGTTCCAGAGCTGTAACAAATGCGGCACAACTAAAGGCGATTTCTCCATTAACCCTGGTGCAAATGCTAGTGGTGGTGGTACTGGAGTTCAGGAACTCTCAGCGGCTGTGGCAACTGGTGAAACACGGGCAAAGGCTAATTCGCAAAGCAGCGGATCTGGTACTACAGCCAGTGCTAAGGGTTACAGTGCGCCAGTAACTCTTAAGTATACTACTACCAGCGATGTCAGCAATAAGAATCGACAGTCTGAGTATGCTTACAAAAATGAGTATAAAGAACAGGCAGCGATCGAATTTGCGGCTGCTCAGAAGAATTCTGACTTCTTGAAAGCATCATCCAGCGAGCAAGTCGAGCTGCTCAAAAAGGGCTACTATCGCAACGGTAAGTACATCAAGTACACCAGCAGCGAAATGGCGGCTTTGGAAACTAAGACCACTAGTGACGGCAGCCTGACTGTCAAAGCTGATGGCAGTACCAGTGCTCTATCAACTGGCAGTGGTAAAGAATCAAAAGTAACTAGCGACAACGCGCGTGATACTAGCTATGAATATAAAGGCACTTCTGCTGGTTTGAATTTCATCCCCGCAATCCCTAAATAGTAGCTTCGATCAACGCCGCAGATCGATAGAAAATCTCCATCTCTAGCTTTGTTCGATCCAGACAATCCTGAATCAACCAACTGGGGGTGGAGATTTTTTGCCCAATTCATCAGCAAAGATGCTCTCAAGGAGCATTGATGGTTATGTATTCACATTTACGCGCCTACTTTGGTACCAAATTTCAGCTAGCTTATTATGGCATCGCGATCGCTAGTTGGCATTTATTGCTAGCTAATTGCGCTCAAGCACAAACCCCAAATCCAGATGTACCAGTAGATGCACCAACGGCACAACTGACAACACCAGTACCAAGCGCAATTGATGCACCTTTGATTTTCCCAATTGTGATCCCCCCGCTACTGCCAATCACCCAGATCATTCCGCTCAATTCGATCCTGACTCCAGCATTAATTCCCGCACCAAATAATACGTCTGCTGTCCCAGCCCTCAATACTCCCACTTCGCCGCAGCAGCAGCGAGATCCTCGGTTTATCATCGCTCCCAAAGAGCTAGATGCTCAAGTTGTCGATCCATTTTCGACTCAGTTCGTGGTTAATGGGAATAAGATTTCACATCTGACGACGACAGTTGTAAATAGTGGCTATGAATCAGGTAATTTTAGAACCAGCGATCTCAGTTTTGATGTTTATAAATTAATTGGCTCGAAGCACGTTCAGAGCGTCACCACAGATCGAGTTGTGCGGGTAAATAGCCAGCTAGAAGTTGGCGGCGTACGCAGTGTTGCTCAAAATCAAGATATTGAGGTGGCGGTTGCTCAACCTCAAACCTTGCTGGGATTTCGCCAGCAGATTAGTCTTGATGGCAATTGTCTCGACGGTTCAGGGCGAACTTGCACTTTTTTACCAGGAATTAAGATTGATGATAGCGTAATCGATCGCAATAAACTCCAGCCAACTGGTGTCAAAATCACCTCTCAATTTGGCGATGTGATTTCGCCTGGATCCGTAGCGGCAATTAGACAGCCAGGATTTCAGGGTGGTGCAAATGGTGAGAATTATGGGATTGACCTAAATCTGCCCGCTGTTGGCTTGGTGTCGCCACCCGCAGGTACACCCATCGTGCTGACGGGCGAACGTCAGGAAAAGATCGGTACTGGGATTGCGGTCAATTATACTAGCCTAAATCAGGATTTTGCCACCAACGGTCGGGAATCGACACTGGGCAGGACAATTCGATCGCTAAATTATATTAATGGCGATCGAAATCAACTGGTAAACTTAGTTGCTAATGCCTTGGGGCAAATCTTACCATCATTTCAGCAGGGAATTGCCCCAGGCGAATCAGGCGCAAAAATCGTTGTCAATCCCAATCTCTATCGCGCAGCAAATGCCGTACGGATTCCTGATAGTAGTCTGACTGTATACCAATCAGGTACGGGCTACGCCGCCAGTCGGGGCAGCGATCCGCGCGTGCCACCTGGAGCCAGTCATCAAGCTCTCTGGGTGGGTTTATCCCCGATTGTGGAGCGCGAATTTGGCAAAGATTTCCGCTACATCACCCTCCGCGATCCTCGCATTGTCTCCAGCAGTGGCGGCGAGGGCGGAAATGTCCCTGTAGCCGTCAATCTCAATAACTTTGGCTTCAATTCCAGCGGCTTGCAAAATGCCTATGGACAGGGCTATGTCACCGTATTCAATCGGGATGTGAGCCGAGTCGATACCGAGACAATCCGTCAACGCACCGATTACTATCCCCATATTAGTTATACAGGTACAAACCTGACCGAAAATACTCTGTGGCGATATTTTACAGGGGCAATCGTCAATGCTGGATTTGAGCCGAAAAATACCCAGAATCTCAAGGCATACATCGGCACTGACTACTCAACTGTCAATCCACGCGGTTTAAGTCTTAGCCTGGGTGGAATTGGTTATCTCAATCCCGATCCTGAGTACTATAGTCAACTTTTTGCCAACGTTAATCAATCGATCGATCTCGGATCCAATCCCCGCAATAATCTTGTCATCGGAGTCAATGGTAGCTATATCGTCGATGGCTCGGTGACGATTAAATCCTTACCAGTCCGCTCGGCTCAGAGCTTTATCAATGCTGGGCTGGCGATTAATTTAGGCGATGTCTCGATCGGCGGTACCCAATTTATTGGTAATCTATTACCAGAATCAGTTGAGAGCAAGACTATTATCAATGCTGGCTGGAAAGTTAGCGATCGGTTGAAAGTTGGTGGATTCTTGAGTTTATTCGATCGCAATGTCTCCAAAAATCCCTTTGGTGCCAGCTTGAGCTACGATCTAGATCCAGATGGCAATTCCACATTGTATCTAGGCTGGAACGCCGCTGAAATCGACTTCCGCCGCAGCCTTGGCCCGACTGCTAATATCTATAAAGACAACACCGTCAGTGTATCGGTTAAGTATGGCTTTTAATTAATTAATAGTTAATAATTGGATATCTGAAAGACTAATATTTAGCTATCCACCATCCACCATCCACCATCCACCAATTAATGTTACCTGGCGATCTGCTAATCTATCGAAATAATGGCGAATCGATCGTGCCGAAACGGATCGAAATTGATGCTCACCATCTCCAAATGGCGATCGAGATTATTGACTGCTTCAAGTCGATTATTGGTGGTACTCAAGGACAATTAGACGAATTACTATTAGAACTAGAAGGTGATAGTCCTGATTTCCGCATCAAGCGGGGATTCGCCCACTTACTCAAGAGTAAAAGCTTCAGTGAATTTGAAATTGTTAGCCCACTCCCACCCGCAGAACTGCGCGAACGAGTATATGCACTCTCGGCAATTTCTAGTCCCAGTGTCGAGCATAGCAAAACCACCTTAGCAAACTTAGCCAGCAATCTTTCTCAAGAATTAAAACAAGAGATTATTCCCGCGCACATTACCCAAGGATTGTACGCAGATATCCCCGACAATCGAATTTTAACTCAATTCACTTCCCCCGATCCAGTTGCCTTAATTCACCGCTATAACCTCTCCCAAGTTCAAGGCGTATTTTATCGCGCTAGTGAAATTACAATTAATGCTCATCGCAACGTACCTGGACAATACAAACTATTATTTCGCTATCTCAAACTATTTCAATTGATGACCTACATCGAAGGCGATGCCGATCATGGATTTACAATTAAAGTTGATGGCCCTACTAGTTTATTTAAAGCTAGCACCCGCTATGGACTAGCGATCGCCAAATTGATTCCCGCAATTTTACACGTCACTAAATGGAGCCTAGCCGCCACCTTACAAACCAAAGACTTCTACACTGGCAATATCAAAATTGGTCGCTTTAGCCTCACTGATAAATGTGGACTAGAAACCCATTATCCACCAGGGAAATCCTATGATAGTATGCTCGAAGCAGCATTTGCCGATCGATGGGACAAGCTCAAAACTGACTGGGTACTAGAACGGGAAGTAGAACTACTGCCAATTCCAGGCAGCGTGATGATTCCTGATTTTCGGTTGGTACATCCCGATGGGCGCAGTTATATCTTAGAAATAGTCGGTTATTGGCGACCAGAATATCTCCAGAAAAAGTTTGCTCAAGTGCATAAATCCGGTTGTAAAAATCTGATCTTAGCCATCTCCGAACGGTTGAATTTAGATAAGGCTGGATTAAATGCCAACAATCTACCCTGCGAAGTAATCTGGTTCAAGGATAAACTATTACCTAAATCAGTACTAGAAGTAATCGATGCCGAGCCGGATAATGTTGAGGTCAAAGTATAGAGAGTTAGATATTGTTAGTGTGAGTGCTGTATCTAATTAATACACCAAAAGAGTGCAGCTTGAAAAAATTCTTGAATATAAATAGCTTACTCGATCTGTAAAGCTCTCAAAAACTCTTCTGCGGTAACTATCTTTACATTACGAAATGGGTTAAGCACCAGCAAGTCTCGATCTCCGCTGACAATATACTGTGCTTGCCCATTTAATGCCAATTCTAAAATCTTATCATCTTTTGGATCGCGGCATTCTTGCACTTTTTCAATCACATCGATTAGGATTGCTCGATCGATAAATGTTTCTAAAAACTCGTCTCGCTCTTCACTTGTTACAAAGCGATCGAATTTCTTTCGTCCGAGTACATCGCTAAGTTCTTCTAGTAACTCAGACGATAATAAAACTTCGCCATGATTTAAGGCATAATTAAATGCCTGTGCAGGTTTACTATTCTCGAACAGTAACGAACTCACAATCACGTTCGTATCGAAGACGTAACGGATCTTACTGCTCATTCAAAATTGAATCTAAAATTTCTGGTGTCAATCCTCGCGCCTGTGCTTTTTGGCTGATGTCACTCATGACTGCTTCTAATGTCCTTTTTTCACTATTTGTTTGAGTCAGTTTTAAGCTGATCAATGCCTCGATTTTACGTCTTTGCTCTAGTGGTATAGTTTCAAAGATGTGGGCAGCTTCTAGATTAACACGGACTGTAATGGGTTTTGTTTCCATATCACTTGGTATTTGATACTGATATTATACTAGATCTACTAAATATTCAGAAAAGTTTTACAACACGCGATCGAGTCCACCTTTTTTAACCAAATGAAGTAGTTTTAGTGCCGTACCAGTCGGTCTTTTTGCCCGATTTCCCATTTCTGAACAGTTGATAAGCTCGTATTCAAAATCGCGGCAAATACGGCTTGACTGACATTAGTAGATTCGCGAATCTGCTTGATTTATGTTGGCTCTAAAGGTTCGTTGGCGTAGCCTCTCTTACAGAAAATTACAGTTAAACACAATCTGTCAAATTCACGCATTGTCACCAGATCCATTATGCCAGCTTCATATAAATCCTGCGCTGTCTCATGGACTGCTTCAAGAATCAGCGATTTCTTCTTCCGCCTAGTCATTAATAGTGTCTCCAGCCATCAATTCCCGCCATTCAGTTGATGTTTGATAATATTCGACCATCTGTTCGGCTTGCTGGGCTAGAATAAGTTGTCTTTGGGCTAGCGGTTTACGAAGAAAAGTCCGTCGGTCTGATAAGGTAAGATCGGTCTTGCTTTCATACCAGTCTTGATCGGGTAACATAGACAGTCTCTGCTTGACTAACTCCCTTTCTGCTGGTGAAAGAGTTCCAACCATCTGAACGATCGAATCTACTAGCTGAGTATTCATTGACAAGTAAGCTCAGGAATATAGTTACTATTATATCTAGAGTCTCGATCGCTGACGTAGCCTACTGTGAGTAATCGACACAAAATTAGAGAGTTATATATTGTTGGTGTAAATGATGTGGCTGGGGAATAGAAGGATTGATCGAGTAAAACAGAATCAGAGTTATAACTAAAATATAGTAATTCAACCTCCATTTGTGGGCATATTAAAGTGAAACAGCCAGTCTAAATAAATAGTTAGCTATTGTCATGACACACTCAAGCAAGTCTCTCCCACAACAGCAGATTGAATTTCTTGAAAATTCACGCATTCTATATCTGCCGATTGCGGGTGGATGGCCTCCTAATGTTCGTGACAAAAAAGAGCTGAATGAAATACGAACGCTTATTATCAAAGATATTGAATCTGCGAAATTGTTTATTGATGAAAATCCTGAGATCCTTGAAGGTCATGAAATTTATGCAGATTTGCTACGAATGGCACACAATCTTGACGTGCCAGATGCTGCACAAAAATCTGAGGCTGTCCTGAAAGAGATTATTAAAAACAACCCACAAAGCTATCCAGCCACAATGTCATTAGCATCATTGTATATTACGTCGAATGCCGAATTAGCCCACAAAGCTGAAGAATACTTTCACAAAGCATTGGAGTTGCGCCCTAGCTCACCCGATCCCGCAATTTATCAGGGTCTTGGTTTTGCATGTTTGCATCAAAATAGAATAGATCTAGCAATAGAAAACTTCCAAAAGTACCTTTGTTTAATACCCACAGACGAACAGTTATCGGAATTTGTTGGCAAGCTCATGGCAGGTGAAAAGCCAGTACAAGTCAAAGAACCTGTAGCTGAGAAAAGTTCAAAAGCTTGGTGGAAGGTGTGGTGATTGCTAGCGCATCAATAATTTACTATTAATTTCCTTGAGACTCAATTACACCTTCTGCTTCATTTACCATCGATCTCAACCGTTCTAATGTCCCCAATTCAACATCCTCCCACAAACCCCGCTGATTAGCTTCTAACAACCTTTCTGCCATATCTCGTTGTACCCACGGGTTATTTTGCTCAATAAATTCTCGGACTGATTTATCGAATAAATAAGCATCAGCCACACCTTGATACATGAAGTCCTGGACGCAATTAGCCGTGGCATCATAGGCAAACAAGAAATCTAATGTCGCTGCCATTTCTGAGGCTCCCTTGTAGCCGTGACGCATGGCTCCAGCGATCCATTTGGGGTTGACGACACGCGATCGATATACCCTGTCAATTTCCTCTGTCAGTTTGCGAACTTTGGGATTTTCGGTGCGAGAATTGTCGCCGAAATAGGCTTCGGGAGCTTTGCCAGATACTTGCTTAATTGCGGCAGTTAAGCCACCTTGAAATTGATAATAATCATCGGAATCGAGTAAGTCATGTTCGCGATTATCTTGATTTTGGAGGACTATTTGCATATTCCCCAAGCGTTGATTAAATGCTTCGGGTGCGGCGATACCTTCGGCTTTGTTGGTATAAGCATAGGCACTCCAATTGATATAAGCTTGGGCTAAATCTGCTTCGGTTTCCCAGTTTTGAGATTCGATTAAGCCTTGCAATCCAGCACCATAGGCACCAGGCTTGGAGCCGAAGATCCGGTATTGCGATCGAGTCTGAGCTTCATCTAATGTTAATCCTTGCTCTAACCATTTCAACTTTTCTCGATCAACTTGGGCAGCTAATGGATTTTGATCTGGTGTTTCATCTAATGCAGCAACAGCTTTAACGGCATTATCAAATAAATCGATTAAATTGGGGAAAGCATCGCGGAAGAAGCCGGAAATTCGCAAGGTGACATCGACGCGGGGACGACCTAAGATTGATACAGGTAATATCTCAAAATCTACCACTCGGCGCGAGACTCCATCCCAAACTGGTTGGACACCGATTAATGCTAAGGCTTGGGCAATGTCATCCCCGCCAGTTCGCATGGTAGATGTGCCCCAGATGGATAAGCCGAGGGTTTGGGGATATTCGCCATGTTCTTGAGTATATCGATCGATTAGCACTTCAGCGGCTTTGCGTCCCAGACACCAAGCGGTTTCGGTGGGGACGGCGCGTATATCGACGGAGTAGAAGTTGCGTCCGGTGGGGAGGACTTCGGGCTTGCCGCGTGTGGGTGCGCCGGATGCGCCAGAGGGGATGTATTCGCCGTTTAAGCCGCGCAGGAGGTTGGTCATTTCCTGGGGAG
>JANNBD010000197.1:0-4235 GCA_031385105.1 Chamaesiphon sp. OTE_78_metabat_374 | reverse complement strand
CCTTCCACAAGTTTGCCACCAGATTCATTGATCGCCATTTCCATCATTAAGTTGATACTATTTCCAAAATTCTAGCTGAAACGAAAGTATCACCTGCGACTCTAGAAGTAGAAATAACCGAAAGTATTGCCATCGAAGATTTAGATCTGACAGTCTCTATTTTAGAATCTTTGAGAGAAATAGGTGTTAAGATCTCTCTTGATGATTTCGGTACGGGTTACTCTTCCTTGGCCGCGCTTAAGTATTTACCACTAGATCGACTTAAGATCGATCGATCCTTTATTCGCGAACTCACGGCAAATACCATTGATGCTTCGATCGTTAGTACAATTGTCAATTTAGGACATGAATTAAATCTCAATGTTGTAGCCGAAGGGGTGGAAACCATCGAACAATTTGAGCTATTGCGATCGATTAATTGCGATGCTGTTCAGGGCTTCTTCTTTAGTCGTCCATTAGCCGCCACCGAATTAGAGACAATGATCGCCACAGGTAGCTATTGGCATCACAACCATACTCATTCCCACAATTCCCCTCACACCGATCAATAGATTATATTTAAAACATGACATCAATTCAAGTTTATGGTATTCCTACCTGTGGTACTTGTAAAAAGGCTCTGCAATGGCTAGAAGCGCAACAAATTAGCTATGAATTTATTAACACTAAAGAACAGCCGCCTAGTCTCGAACAAATTGCCAACTGGGTCAATACTCTAGGTGACAAATCGATGCGAAATACCTCAGGACAATCCTATCGCGCACTTGATGAGATTAAAGATACTTGGAGTGACGCAGAATGGGTAACTGCATTTAGTGATGACGTGATGTTACTAAAAAGACCAATCTTTGTCAAAGACGGTACTGCTATTGCTGTCGGTTTCCGCGATGTTGCCAAAATCAAAGTAGATTTAGAATCATGATATTGTTTGGTTAGATTGACAATCTTGAATGGTGAGCATTGCTCACTAGCCACCGCTCACAAGTTTCAAACAGCCAACAACTGCATTAATACGGCTGGTACTGGAATCAACGCTAGAACTAAAATAGCCAGCATCAATACTCCCAAAGCATCCCGCCAATTATTGAGTTCAGAAACATCATTGAGTGCAGGTTCATCAATCGCGGGGATTAGAGAAATAACGATCGCTAAAAACAGCAAATCAGTATTTCCAAAACCCGAAGATCTAAACCGAATTACGCCAAGAATAACTAAGATGATCTTGCTCAATTGACTGACAATAGCACTCGGTTTTTGACCAAACATGGCATGGACAATATAGCCTCCATCTAGTCTTCGTAATGGCATCAAATTAATGGTGATGATCAATAGGCTGACATAAGCTGCAATTGCAACATTGTGCAAGTCGATCGCCCGTTCGGCAATAAATTGACTCCCCAGTGCCAGTTTACAAAATAGAGTCAACAGCAGCGAAAATCGGGGGTTGAAGGCTTGAAAACTAAATAATGTGGACTTGAGATCGATCGGCACGATCGCCGACTGTGACAGGCCCCAAATTAGCAGCGGAATCGCTATGAGCAAGCCCAATGATGAAGCTATAAAGCCTAAATCGAATATGGCTTTTCGATCGGGTATTGGCGATCGCATTTGCACCAGACAGCCGTAGGTACCAGGTGGAATTGGTAGTGGAATTAGATAGGGTAAATTGGTGTCAATCTTATAAAACTTAGCTACAAAATAACGCCCAAGATCGCGTAATCCCAAGATCAAAATAATGCTAGCCGCATAAGACCATCCAGCCCGACTAATCTGGATCGGATCATTCTTGGGCGCGCCAGCTAATAACCCACCAAAATAGGTAGTGGTGATAATAGTGAGTACCAACAATAGTCCAGCAATTGCATATTCCAACCATCGACGCGATCTGGTAATCTTGGTAAACTGAGGTCGTGGGACTAAGGCAAAGAATGGTTTGCCTGTTGATAAACTGTATTGAAATAGAATAAAGAATCGATCGCCAAATAAATCCTCAATATTGTGTTTGACAGTGGCATAGGCATTATCCGCCTCTGTCCGCAATTTACCCCGACACAACACCGCCTGAGGTCGATATTCAATTTTGTCAAGAAAAAACACATTCCAGGCAAAGCAAGTTCTTAATGTCGCCTCTTCTTCTGGTTCGATCGGTCGAACTGTTGGTGCTACTGCGGCCAATTCTACGGCTACTGGGGGTACGATTTCTAGTTCGGCTCGTTCCGCACCCAATTCCCCCTGTGGAAGGATCGGATTTGTCGATTTGCCCCGATGCCCACCCCAGTCGAGTAGTCGCCAATAGATCAACCAACAGATCGAACAAACTCCAATCGCCACAGGCAAGATGGGAATTTGTTTGCTCCAAGTCATTGTCACCCCAGTTAATATTGGCGGAGTCATCAAGATTGCCCACAATATCCACAGTGGCACCTGAGTGATCCGACTAACAGTTTGTTGAAGGACAACATATGTCAAAATACCCGACAAAATTAGGACAAATAGTAAAGACAACCACATGAATAAAATTATTGATAATCGATCGAGCAATAAGGTGCATCGATCGGGAACTAAAGCTGCTCTTAAAATTCATCCTCGTCGGACGGCGGTTCCGAGTCCAATTTTCCGGTAGAATATGAGTCCTAGTTAATGTAGATGCGCTGATGCCGCCAGAATCAAGTTTGTCATATCCTTTGTCCCCTGTTCAAGTTCCAGTAGGTAAGGCACCCACGGAGATTTTGCCAGGTATTTTTGCCTTTGCCCCCAACCGCGATACGTTAGGTGGTACTGCTTATCTGATTATCCTTCCCACTGGCAATATCTTAATTGATACTCCCGCATGGAACAATGTCAATCAGCAGTTTATCACCGATCTAGGCGGTGTGAAATTTTTGACAATTACCCATCGTGGTGGGATTGGTGCCGCTACTACTATCACGGCAGCATTGGGCTGTGAGGTAATTATCCAAGAACAAGAAGCCTACTTACTGCCGCAGCTCAAAGTGGCTACTTTTCAAGAAAAATTTGATATTAACGATAGCATACATGTAATTTGGACTTCTGGGCACTCCCCTGGATCTGCCTGTGTTTATTACGCTGGTAGCGGTGGGGTACTATTCACAGGTAGACACTTATTACCTGACCAATTTGGTGCAGCCGTGCCGCTGCGTACGCCCAAAACTTTCCACTGGAAACGGCAACTTCGCAGCGTTGAGGCACTCTGGGATCGATTTCCGTCAGCATACCCCTTAGCTCACATCTGTCCAGGTGCGAATACCGGATTACTGCGGGGTAAGGGATCGATTTTAGTTGAGCATACTTGATTTCGCCCAGGGCCTTAAATTATCAATTTTCCCAGCATTAGCCAGGAAATCAACGGAAAATCAAGTCCCCAATTCTGCTACAGTGAATAGACGATATCTAAATGATTAGAAAAACTTTTAACTCTCATCTTAGGAACTAACTATGGACTTCGATTTTCGCCTCCTGATTGTCCTTGCACCTCTTGCCGCAGCAGCAGGTTGGGCTGTTTTCAATATTCTGCCAGCAGCTCTGAGACAACTCAAAGTATTTATGGATGGTAAAGAATAAGCTAGGAGGATACTGTAGGAGCGGCTCATTGAGCTGCCCCTACCCGATTAATTAGCTAAAAAGTTTCTAACTGATCTTGTCTCAACCAAATATTTGGGGTTGGCACTTGTCCGAATTTGATTAGAGCGTAATCACCGCGTAAATCTAGTACCTCACCCTTCGTTTCAAATAAGTATTTGGGGAATCTCGCATCACTAGCTTTTGCTTCTAGACTATTTGCTAGAGTGTTTGCGATCGCTCGGACTGAATCTCCTTTTTTGACTGCCATAATTTAGGTGTTAGTTTTTCAGGCGTTAGGCTTTAGTTCTTAGGGTGGGGATTGCTTACTGTCTAAGATCTGCTCTTGTTGAGTAGATCTTAAGCTGAATAGTCTAACCCTAAAGCCTAACGGCTAAAGCCTAACCCCTATTTTACCGTCTCCGGCTACCAAATCCACTTCGACTGCGGCCACCGCTGCCAAAGCTACGACTCGAACCGCCCGAAGGACGAACAGTAGGACGAGATCTGTCAGATTGGCGCAGGGTGCTACTTCCAAAACCCGATCCTGTCGATCGAGTGCGTTCGGTCGATCGATTAGTATTGTTATTGCGATTGAAATTATTGTTATTCAATCGTCCAGTGGTACGGAGTGTCGTGCGGTTGACGACGGCTGG
>JANNBD010000187.1:0-2454 GCA_031385105.1 Chamaesiphon sp. OTE_78_metabat_374 | reverse complement strand
AAATTTGCAGGGCACTGCCCAAATCACGACTCTTGAGTAAGCTGGGGTTGAATACTGGGTCGATCGACTTCTGTGGATCAGGATTTTGGCGCAACGAAGCTTTGCGAATTTGAAACGTGAGGTATTTGGAGAGCTTAAATTCATAATCTCTTTGGGCACGGCGCTTGGTTTTTTGAATGATCTCTAAATATTCCACGGTGGCATCTTCGGCCAATAGGCTAGATTCATACAGAAAAGGATAGCGATCGAGCAAATGAGATAGGGGCGCTTGGGCATCGGTGCTAGTCGATTGCCGAGTCACGACTATTTGCAGCTTCAGCAGCCGCTGATAGTAAACATCTTGAATATATAACTTCCAAAGCTGATGCAGACGGCGGGGTAGCTTGGCATAGATCTGTTCTTTGCTATCACCAATTTTGCCGATCGCATCGATGAGTTGACTAATTAGTGAGGGCTTACCATCGATTAGCCACACCGTAATTATTTGATGGCAAACCTGGTCTAGGATGCGCAAGAAGTCTTTTTGAGCACTTTTTTCTTTGGACAAAGCAATCTCTTCGATCGCCGCCGAAATTTCGGGTTCATTAATGCCTTTGCCTTCTACCATCAATCTCTGGAAAGCCAATAAGACATCCTCATCGGCAGCCTCCTTGAGGTTCTCTGCCAACCAGTTGCAAATGGATTGTTCTGTCTGCGGTGTCATCCGGGCGTAAGAAGTAACCACTGAATTAATATCCCCTAGCGATGTCCCAATAAAATTAAAGATTACCAATCTTCTTGTTTATCATGCCCATCTGGTGATGGAAAATATCGCAGGTTTAAGGTTTGGATCTTCCCGAAGTGGCCGATCGATGATAACTTAGGCTTCAGAAAGCCCAACCAGTCCCCAGATCACATTTATATGGCCGTACCAGAAATCAACGCAATTCAACTTGGTCGTGGCGGGCATCCGCTGCTCATGATGCACGGCTGGGGGCAAAACCTACGGGCACTCCAGCCCATGGCTGAGCTGCTGGCGGATAGCTCTGCCTACAGTGCAGGTGATACAGCCAATATCCATGTTTTAGACTTACCCGGTTTTGGTAAGACTCCGCCGCCGCCCGAGGATTGGAATACGACTCAGTATGCCGATCGAGTCTTGGCCTATTTAGATGAGCAAAAAATCGATCGCACAGATCTACTGGGACATTCTTTTGGTGGCCGGGTATCTATGCGCCTGGCTCACAAATATCCCGATCGTGTGCGATCGATCGTGATGATCAACTCGGGGGGTTTACAGCGCCAAAAAACTTTTCAACAGTCTCTACGCAGTCAATGGATTAAAACCATGCGCACCGCCTTCAAGATTTCACCAATAAATCGCCAAGAGCTATTGAACTGGCACAGTCAAAAGTACGGCTCCCGCGACTACCTAAATGCCGGTGTTCTACGCGGCACCATGGTCAAAACTGTCAGCGAAGATGTCACCGAGATCGTCAAACAAATAAAAGCACCTGTGCTACTGCTTTGGGGTGAAAAAGACACCGAAACCCCTGTTGAAATGGCGCACCGCTATCACTCCCTGTTTCCTAACTCCGAATTAATCACCGTTCCCCGCCGCGATCACTTTATCTATCAAGCCGAAGGCGCACATCTCTGTGCTTACTATGTCCAAAATTTCTTAGCCAAACAGGTTCCCACTTAAAATATGAAAGATCCATGAATCAAGGGAATTCTGACGATTCTCATTTGTAGGGTGGGCACTGCCCACCATCACAGGTTTCAATGGTGCCGAGAATTCAACAATTACAGAGAATCTAAGTGATTCCCAGAACCGATCGATTTGTTGAGCAATGCGCTGAAATCTAGTTGGTGGGCAGTGCCCACCCTACTATCTATCTCCCACCTCCCACCTCCCATCTCCCATCCTCTATCGACAAACGATCGCCATTTCCTGGTATCGTAAAGATGAGAAAATTTGAGTTGAGAAAATAAACTAACATGGGGACGACTTACCAGCGGGTATTGCTCAAACTGAGTGGTGAAGCCCTAATGGGCGATCTTGGCTATGGCATCGATCCGACAATCGTGCAGGCTATTGCCCAAGAAGTATCCGAAGTCGTCGCCACTGGCGTTCAAGTCGCCATCGTTGTCGGTGGTGGAAATATTTTTCGTGGGGTTAAAGCTTCAGCCAAAGGCATGGATCGCGCGACTGCTGACTATGTAGGGATGATTGCGACTGTAATGAATGCAATTACGCTTCAAGATGCGTTAGAACAAAAAGGGGTACCTACCAGGGTACAAACCGCTATTGCTATGCAGGAAGTCGCCGAACCCTATATCCGTCGCCGCGCTATCCGCCATCTCGAAAAAGGTCGGGTTGTGGTGTTTGGTGCGGGTTCTGGGAATCCATTCTTTACCACCGACACCGCCGCCGCGCTCCGAGCTGCCGAAATCGATGCTAACGTGATTTTT
>JANNBD010000159.1:0-5535 GCA_031385105.1 Chamaesiphon sp. OTE_78_metabat_374 | reverse complement strand
AGTCAGCACTGGCGACCCAGACAGCTTGCTGCTGTTGTTCGGTGAGTACTCCATCGGCTTTCGCGTAGCCTGTTTCTACTTCTATGTCTGTTGTAATATCAATTTCGGTCGGAGTAAGGACGACATTGCCATGCACCTGTTTGAGCCGATGGGTACTAGCTGTTGTTGACAAGGCAGGCGTAATCTCATGGGGATCCCGTGGCGAGAATTGACGGGTGAAGAAGCCATGCTGCCAATCGGCAAGTAAATCGCAGGTTAAATACGGTAATTCTGACCAGGTTTGCCATTTCCACATAAGAGGAGAGGGTAGAGGGTAGAGGGTAGAAGTTGAAAGTGAGTCCTAGCTTAATACTAAGTTATCGCGATGGACGACAGTTTCTTCGCCGATGTAGCCGAGTAGATCGATGATATCAGTCGATCGATGTCCTTGGATTCGATCGAGTTCGACTCTACTATAGTTGACAATTCCCCGCGCGATCTCCTTGCCGGAAGGATCGCACAATTCTACGGCATCTGTTGCTTCAAAACTCCCTTCGATCTGAGTGATTCCGGCGGGTAACAGTGATTTACCACCACTGGTAATTGCGGCTACAGCACCAGGATCGAGATAAACCTTACCGACAGTTACCAGTCCGTGGGCAATCCAGCGTTTTCTAGCACTATCAGCCCGTAATTGGGGCGTAAATTGAGTGCCTAAGGGTTCGCCGTGCAAAATCCGCTCGATATACTGGGGAAACTGCCCATGCGTAATCGCTGTCTTGACCCCCGCACCAGTTGCAATCCCAGCGGCGGCTATTTTCGTCACCATGCCCCCTGTACCCCAGGCAGAACCTGCGTCGCCAGTTTGAACTTGGAGGGCAGTTAGATCCTCTAATCGATCGATCTGAATAATTGGTTGAGCATCGGGAAATTTACGGGGGTCGGCGGAGTACAATCGATCGACATCGGTGAGCAAAAATAACCAGTCGGCATCAATCAGGCTAGCAACTCTAGCCGAAAGGGTATCATTGTCGCCAAATTTTAGCTCGTCTACGGCGACTGTATCATTTTCATTGACGATTGGCATCACGCCTAAGCGAAATAGCTCCTGGAAAGTATTGTAAGCATTAATATAACTACTGCGCCTGTCGAGATCTCCCCGCGTCAATAATATTTGAGCCACTGGCTGCTGATGTTCTCGAAATAAATCATCGTACACGCGCATGATAATGCCTTGCCCGACAGCAGCGGCGGCTTGCTTGAGCGCGATTGTTTTCGGACGCTCTGTTAGTCCCAGCCGCGCCGCTCCAACTCCAACCGCACCAGAAGATACCAAAACAATTTGATAACCCTGGGCACGTAAATCGACGATCGTTTCAATTAGAGCGGCAATAGTTGCTAGAGCCAATCTGCCATCGCTACGAGTCAGACTTGATGTACCAACTTTGATTACTATGGTCTGAGACATGATGGGGATCAAGGCGTAATAGCTAGGGATCGAGGCTTTCGGCAATGGGGAACGGATATTAGATTGTTATTAAAAAATCACCCATAAAATTTTTCAGAGCGTCAACTACCTATTTTTGGCAGCCAACGCTCTGAAAGTTATGTATGTTTTATATTATGTTTAGAGTCTTTATCTCGGCTGACTCCATTTCCAATAAAACTATAATGCCAGATATTTTCGAGCATTCCGCTTTTCTTAATGATTTATTTATATTTCGACATATTGAGGATTTGTTATGTCTTATAAAGATTTATTTAGTTGGTGCTAAAGAAACGCCGAGTAGCCATGCGAGCGCAAATTCAACTCGGCGGAGTAAGTGAAAGCCGAGAGAGGAATCAACGATGACAATCGGTTCAATCAAAATTGTAAACATCCCCATCCGATTACCACCGAGCACATCTGTAAAGATCCGATCCCCCACCATCGCTATTCGTGCGGGTTCCAGCTTCATTTCTGCTGCTGCCTGCCTGAGCTTGCGGCGGGATGGCTTGGCGGCACTAAGAAAATAAGGTAATGATAAGCTATCAGCAATCGCACCGATTCTGACATGACTGGGATTGTTGGTCACCAACCATAGGGGTACAATTTGTCTAATTTCTTCAATCCACAAGGCGAGTTCTGGTTGGGCGATGGCGATACCGATCGGGACAATGGTATCATCGACATCTAGTACCAATCCTTCGATCTGGTACCTAGCCAGGATTTCAGGTGTAATCGCCAGGACTGAGCTACCTAGTATCAAGTCGGGCTGGAGGAGGGGGAAGAGGGGCATGTTTTTGAGGGTAGGGAGTGTGGGGTTGTCGTTGTGTGGATCTGTAGGGGTGGGTTTATACTATTAACTCAAACGAAGCTAAAAATTTAAGTTGAACCCACCCAACCCCTCTAGCAATGTTGGTGCGTACCCTAACGCGGTAACACACCCTACGCCCATATGAAAAATACTTCATAGAGGACATAATCGATCATCTATAAAGTATTCGCCCATGTTGCTGGGTAGTGAATAGCAATTCTAAATTCAAAATATTTTACCGACGTTCCATTGATAATCGATTGTTACTGGTGGGGTTGGGCGGGTTCGTTTGATATTTATTGGTACAAATCGGTACTAACTAGCATAAACCTGCCCCTACGACGTGTGTGTATATTTGAAATTGCTGGAGTTGTGAGTTTCAACTAGCTATTTTTTGCCAGCGTTGCGTTGCTGGCGAATAGAATTAGTAGCAGCGATATGTTCCTTGAGGGTTTTGCTGAATACATGAGTACCATCATACCTAGCTACGAAAAATAATAAATCGGTGCTGTCAGGAGCGAGTACTGCTTTAAGGCTACCAATACCTGGGCTAGCGATCGGACCTGGTGGAATTCCAGCGTTCATATAGGTATTATAAGGGTTGGGTCGCTTCACTTCAGCAAATGTGAGTGGTTTATCTGCTGTCTGTTTAATGCCCAAGCCATATTCAACAGTGGGATCGGATTCTAGTCGCATATTCTTGGCGAGTCTAGTCGTGAAGACTCCGGCAATTAGAGGACGTTCGATCGCTTTGACTGCTTCTTTTTCCACTACACTCGATAGGCTCACCCACTGAAGTAAACTTAGTTTTTGGCTGGCAGCCTTCTGATATTCAGGTAAAGCGATTTGCTCAAACTGTTTAAGCATCTGTGTCACCACGCCTTTGGGTGTAATTGTTTCCTTTGGAACTTTGTATGTTTCAGGGAACAGAAATCCTTCTAGATGAGGAATTCCCGCAGGTAGCCAGGGGAACTTGTCTCTGGGAATTTCTTTGGCGGCAGCGACAAAATCAGCCGCTTTGAATAAGCCTGCTTTCTCGAAATATTCGCCCATCTGCCGAATATTCCACCCTTCGCGGATCGTAAATCCTGATTGGACAACTTTTCCCTCTAATAGTTTGGCCGTAACTACATCAAGCGGTTGATTGGGCGAGAGTTCGTAGCTACCAGTTTGAGGTGTACCTTTGCCTTGTTTGGCTTGCCAGCCTGTCCACAATTTCCAAGCAGTTTGGGATTTGATCACTCCTTTGGTTTCCAATTCCTTGCCAATTGCCTGAATTGAGGTACCAGATTTAATCTGAATTGGAATAGCTTTGGCACTGGGATCAGTTGAAACTGGTGCTGTGGCACCATTCCACCAGATGGCACCGATACTACCAGCCAATGCCGTCAGGAGGGCGACGGGTGCAAAAATTTGTAACCATTTCGGGGCAATTTTGATTGATTTCACGATCATTTCTCCACCTCTAGTCATCTAATAACATGTCTTCGAGCATTGGTTGCAGTTGTTGGGCTTCTTGTTCAGAGAGCAAAGAAACTACACCTTCATCGTCAGCTTTGCCAAAAAACAGCAGTGGATCTACGGGTGTGCAAATTGCGTACTCTTGCTCTTCATTATAAAAACGAGCCAAGATTTGAAATTCCTCTGGCTCTAAGCTATCGTCTTCATCATCAATTTCGATCGTCACTACTTCCAGGGGATCGAGGGGTGGCAACTCACCGATCGCACTCATGGTAAAAGCGGTGCGTTTGAGGGTAAGATTTTGTTCTGCGAGGACTGCATGAGCATCGGCAAAAATTCGACTGATTTCTTCTTCTTCTTCGATCGAAACTAATTCAGTGACATCATCATCTTCATCCCAAGCAAAAATTTCAATGGGTGCATTTACTGGCAATAGTAGCAAGTAAGTCTGGCTATCGAGTTCGAGTTCGCGCTCAATGTAGCAAGGGAGTTCCCGCCCAGCTTCATCGGTTAGGGTAACTAACTCAGCATCATCAAAATCTTCTAATTGGGGAGATGAGGACATGGAAAACAACTGTAAATTATAATTTTGCTGATGCGGATCTAAATTATTTTTAATAATTCGATCTGCACTCGATTAATGAAAGCAGGCGAGTAATAAGCCACCTGTTATAATACCACGCTGGTAAATATTTTTGGTAATAATATTGACCTACTGAATACTAGCGATCGCTAATCGGAGCCAATCTTCAATGTTTGGACTTTTGACCATTAAACTATCTTGACTGATCGCTTGTAGAGCATGATGGATTTCATCATTTGAATAGCCCAAAGCTAGCAATGTCATTTCAACTTCGGCTTGCATGGTTGGGTTTAGACTAGTTAACGGTAGTGCTTCGAGTAAGCCGGATGCTACGCGCCATTGTCCTAGCTTGCTCCGCAGTTCGAGGGCGAGGCGTTCCGCAGTTTTTTTGCCGACACCTGGAGCGGTAGATAGCCGCTGAATATTGCTCGTGACGATCGCGGAAACCGTATCCGCCAATCCTAGTTTATCCAATAAAGCGATCGCCAGACTCGCCCCCACCCCACTGACACTAATTAATTGTCTAAATAAATCTCGTTCAGCCGCCGAGCTAAATCCATACAGCGTCATCGAATCTTCTCGTACCTGCTGATGGGCAAATACCAACAGCTCGCTGTTTATCACCACTTCTAGCACCATCCGCTGGGGAATCTGTAATTCATAGCCGATCCCATTCACCTCTAAGATTAAGATCGATCGAGTATTCGTCGGAGTCTGGATCTGAATGGCGATGCCTTTGAGATAACTAATCATCTAGTCTAGAAATTCACGTAGAGTAAGATCGATCATAAACTCGATCGCCAAAAATCGATGAAAAAATATCTTAAACAGATTAGACACAAATAAAAAAACCCGACTTACCGAAGTAAGTCAGGATGCATCTACCACTCCTATATACACATTCTCCCAGACACTATCAGGACAAAACCAAAAGAATTTAGCCACCAAGAAAAAGCCCCAACTTACCAAAGTAAGTCAGGGACGAATAATCAGGGTGCATCTACCACTCCTATATCCACACCTTCCCAGGTGTTATCAGGACGAAACCAAAAGAATTTAGCTAACCAAGAAAAAGCCCCAACTTACCGAAGTAAGTCAGGGACGAATAATCAGGGTGCATCTACCACTCCTATATCCACGCCTGCCCAGGCACTATCAGGACAAAACCAAAAGAATTTAGCTCACCAAGAAAAAGCCCCAGCTTACCGAAGTAAG
>JANNBD010000154.1:0-6759 GCA_031385105.1 Chamaesiphon sp. OTE_78_metabat_374 | reverse complement strand
ATTCCCTGATGTGCAGGAATTAAGATCGCAATTATTATATTTACAAATCCTCCGCTAGCTAGCAACCACAATGTTTTTGCACTAGGAATAAAGCTGAGGATTTGTTTCATATATTAAAAATTAGAAAAACTTGAGTAACATCGAACTCAAACCTGTGAGCAGATCGACCATATTACCATTCCCAACATTACCATTGATGTTAGTTGGTTGGTTCGCAAGTTTGATTTTTGCTTGCAATGCTTGGGCTACTTGAGTTCCTTCGCGATCGGCTTGGGAGAAGAATAATCGTTCCGCTAACATAGCATCTTTGACCGCGCCCCGATCGTCTTGAGCGCGAAATTTGGCCATCGCTCTAGCCAAATATGCACCAGGAAATGCGGGTTTGAGGGCAAGTGCTCGATCGTAATTTTCGATCGCACTGGCGAAGTCATTTTTTAGCCATTCAGCATAACCCCATTTATAGAAATCTTCAGCAGTACCAACGGCGGGAGGAATTCCCACAGCACCTTGGAGATAAGCGTTGCGAATATCTAGTCCTTGGAGATTGGCACCTGTGAGGTAGCTCGATCGTAAATCAGTTCCAGTCAGGTTTGCGCCGCGTAAGTCTGCACCTGTGAGGTTCGCACTATTGAGCGACGCACCAGTGAGATTAGCACCGCGTAGATTTGCACCAGTTAGATTCGTTTGACTTAGATTTGCGCCAACTAGATTTGCACCCTCCAAATTGGCACCTGTAAGATCGTTGAGTACCAATCCTGCACCCCTTAAATCACAGGCGATACAGTCTTTGGTTGATAGCAGTTGTCGCAAATCACTACTATTTTCAGCTTGGGCGGTAGCTGCAAAGCTAGTAATTAGCAGGATTGTAGTCGCAATAGTTTTGAGTTTCATCGGGGGGTAAGTTAGTTGATAGTTGATAGTTGATAGCGAAAGAGATCAGTTTGGTGGAAAAGATTCTATGAGCAGATGTTGCGTAAATACTACAGCAATCTATCTACCTGCTAAACCACTAAACCGCGAAACCACTCAACCACTAAATTAAAACGGTAAATCACTGAGATCTTCAGTATCATTTAGTTGCTCTGACTGAGTAACAGATTGAGCTTGTTCCCAGGCTAATTCGGCTGATTTGATTTGTCTGAATAAGTCAGCAGAGTGACGGGGCGGCTGTTGCAATAATCGATCGATCTGATATTTCGATCTGATCGTGGCTAGCTCTGAAGGCGAGAGTCTGGGTTCTGTCCATTCAAAGTCAGATGCAGTATAGACTGGGAGCCTAGAGCCAAGCTGTTCGATCGGGATATCTGGCAGCCTTACTAGTAAGTATTCCCGCACGCGGCGGATTTCTGCAAATCTATTTTCAATTTCATTGAGAATGCCGACAAATTGGCTGAGATGATGGGTAGTAATTGCTACCCGCACTTCAATATCGTCTAATGGAACATTTAATCGCTCGGCTTTAATTAATAGATCTGGCGGAATTTTATCCAAAGATGGCGGGTTAGAAGCAGCTAAAAGTTCGGCGACTGCACGGTTAATTTGGTTTACAGTATTAGTAACAGTTTCTCTCAACGGTTGTTGTTCCACCGGAATTGCTGCTAAGTCGATCAGATTTTGAGTAGCTGACTGAAGTAGCAAAATCGCCTCATTCAAGTGATTATTCATCAGAGCATATGAATTATATTCAGATCGATCGTACCAATTTTGTGGAGATTATTCTTCAAGAATTCCCCGCCTTTCGGAGCCAGTGGGAGCTACATCTGGAGTCTTGGAATTCATTAGTGGAACGTCCCGTCGCGCTGGACATCGCTGAGTTTGCGGATTTTGCGATCGATACAATCAGTTCTGGAGTCGATCTAGAAATTATCAAACTCGGCACACTTACCGAACAAATGCTCGAAAGTGGCGATTCTGTGATCCGCCATGCCTTTCGGCGGATGTTTTTGGAGCAAATTGCCCATCGTCAGACTCGTGGGGGGTTTCCAATCGATCGATTTACGAGTAAATTACAACCATTGGGATACTACCACTGGCAAGCGATGGATCGGAGTTGGGCAATTCATCCTCAAGGAGTTGCGATCGACTAACCACTTTGAGTATAGGTGTTTGAATCGATAGCTCGTGGTAGTTACCATTATCAACCAGCCCGTTGCATCTCTACACCCACATTCTGCTATGAAACTACGCGAACTTCTGACTCAAAGCCAGATCCCTTACTCCAGCGCACATCCAAATTTAGATCTCGAAGTAACAGGCTTAAAGACTAATTCCCACACCTGTACCGCCGGAGACTTATTCATTGGGATGCCTGGAACGCGAGTCGATGGGGGTGAGTTTTGGCAAGGATCGATCGCCGCTGGAGCTATTGGAGCCGTAATTTCACCCGCAGCAGCAGCCATACATCCAGCTACTGCCGAAAGTTGCGTCGTTATTGCTGAAGATATGATCGCCGCTTGTGCAGCCATCGCAGGTACCTTTTACGATCGACCCGCCCATACGCTCAAGATGGTCGGTGTAACTGGTACAAATGGCAAAACTACCACCACTCACATTATTGAGTACTTACTCGCCCAAGCAGACATCTCTACGGCTCTGCTCGGCACCCTCTACACCCGCTGGAAAGGCTATCAAAAAACGGCGACTCACACTACACCTTTCGCTGTCGATCTGCAACAACAATTAGCTCTAGCTCTGGGGGCTGGTAGTCAAGTAGCGTTGATGGAAGTTAGTTCCCACGCCCTGGATCAGGGACGGACAATGGGTTGTCCATTTGAAGTTGGTGTATTTACCAATCTCACCCAGGATCACTTGGATTATCACCAGAATATGGAGAATTATTTCCAAGCTAAGGCACTATTATTTAGTCCCGCATATTTGACGGGGCGGGCGATCGTCAATCTCGATGATGAGTATGGTAAAAGATTAATTAGTCAGATTCCCTCCGAGCGAGTTTGGAGCTACAGCACGACTGATTCAAGCGCGGATCTGTGGACGAGCGCAGTCGAATATCACCAAACAGGAGTCACAGGTACGCTGCATACACCACAGGGTGAAATTGCTTTCAATTCGCCTCTAGTTGGCGATTACAACCTCGAAAACTTCCTGGCGGCTGTCGGAACGAGTTTACATCTGGGAATGACTCTAGAATCGATCGTCGCAGCAATGGCACAATTCCCTGGCGTACCTGGACGGATGGAACGAGTCCAAATTTCGCCAGCACAGGACATTACCACGATCGTTGATTATGCCCATACTCCCGATAGTTTAGAAAGTCTACTTACTGCGGCACGTCCATTTATTCATGGTAAGGTAATATGTGTATTTGGCTGTGGTGGCGATCGAGATCGCACCAAACGCCCCCAAATGGGTAAAATTGCCGCCGAACTTGCGGATTTGGTAGTCGTCACATCTGACAATCCCCGCACGGAAGATCCCGCTCTAATTCTCAAGGATGTAGTCGCAGGCATCAGCCGCACCGATGGTGTCGAAGTGATCGCAGATCGAGCCGCAGCCATTGCCCACGCTATTTCGATCGCTCAATCTGGCGATGGAGTCCTGATTGCAGGTAAAGGGCATGAAGATTACCAAATCCTCGGCACCGAAAAAATCCACTTTGACGATCGTGAACAGGCGCGGATTGCTTTGGGTAAGAGGTTTTAGGCGCGTGGGGCGTGGGAGCGCGGGAGCATGGGGGCATCGGAGCATCGGAGAAAGAGTAAAACGCAAGCGTCTCCCCATCTCCTACGCTCCCCATCTCCCATGCTCTCTATCTCCCACGCACCCTATCTCCCACGCACCCTAAATCCGATGGAAAAACCTGAGACTCCAAAATTAAACTTTAGCGATCTCAAAGACGGATCGATCGCACATTTAATGCAGGAGTTGTGTACTCCATTAACTAATATTCAAACAGCCCTGAAGTTACTTGAATCGCCAGGAATTAAACAAGTCCAACGCCAAAGATATCTGGGTTTAATTCGAGGTGAATGCGATCGACAAAACTTGTTAATCAGTGGTGTGACTAGACTTTTGGCGATCGATCGATCTCCAGATCCACTGGAAATAGTGCCAATTAATTTAGCCCAAATTATTCCTGGCATCGTTAGTATTTATCAACCGTTAGCAGAGGAAAAAGGGATTAGAGTCGGCTACACTGTCCCCGACGATTTACCGGAAATTGTCTGTGTCGAGGGCTGGTTGCGCCAAATTGCGATCGATCTATTGCACAACAGCATCAAATACACCCCTGAAGGTGGGCATGTTTTTGTTCAAGCTTCCGTGCAGGATAAATATGTTCAGTTAGAATTTAGAGATACTGGAATTGGGATTCCGCCACCAGATCTTCCCAAAATTTTCGACAGGTTTTATCGGGTGCGGAGTTTACCAAACGATCGTGGGGCGGGATTAGGACTAACGATCGTTCAAAATATTCTGACTCGTTGTGGTGGCTCGATCTCAGTCGTCAGTCAAGTTGGTGCTGGATCGAAGTTTCGAGTACTGTTGCCAATTAGGGGATAGGGGATGGGGATTAGGTTTGGAAACAAATTAGAGAACGCAAGCGTTCTAGACTCTAACCCCTATTCCCTAAAGCCTAATCCCTATCCCCTAATCCCGTGCGTCTATCCAAATTGAGATTTATTTTAGTCAAGATGATTCAAATCTTTTTGGCAGGCTGCGCGCTAATATTTCTAACTAGTATTTACGCTCACAAAATCGAACCAAATTGGTTTGAAGTTAAGCACATTGATATTACTTTACCCAAGCTCGATCGAGCATTCAACGGTTATCGGATCGTCCAAATTAGCGATCTTCATGCTGGGGACGGAACAGATCGATCGCAATTGGAAAAAGTTGTTGCTGCTATCAATGCCGAACACCCAGATTTAGTCGTCATTACAGGCGATCACGTCACCCGCATCCCCAAACAGCACCTGGATCTACTAGACACTTTAGCTAAATTACAGCCTCGCGATCGAACTATCTCGATTTTGGGTAATCATGACGTACACAATGATCCTGCACCAGTTCGTGCCGCAATCAAACAAGCAGAAATTACCCTACTAGAAAATAGCGTCTACACCCTCAGCCGTGGGCAAGCAACACTAAATATTGCTGGCGTTGGCGATGTCTATTTCAAACAAGATCGACTCGATCTAGTTCTCGCCCAATTACCCGCCACCGGAGCCGCCATCATGCTGGCTCACGAACCAGACTTTGCCGACAAAGCCGCTGCTACTGGACGATTTGGGCTACAATTATCTGGGCACTCACACGGCGGACAGGTTCGCATCCCTTTTATTGGCGGGTATGTACCAACCCTGGCTGAAAAATATCCGCTTGGACAGTACCAAGTTGGCGAAATGATTCAGTATACTAATCGAGGCATTGGAATGGTCAAACTCTACGCCCGCTTTAACTGTCGCCCTGAAATTTCAGTGTTTAATCTCAAATCTAGTGGATAGTGAATCGTGGATCGTGGATCGTGAATGGGACTTCAAGATTTGGATCGATTATTGCTATAAAGTTTGATCGAAGAGCAACTGATATTTTTGGTTAATTATTACCCTCAAAGATAACCTCCCTGCACGATCCACGATCCACTATCCACTATTCACCATCCACCATCCACTACCTCACATGACATCCATCCGCGAGTTACACAATCAGCTTGTTACGAAACAGAGATCGGCAGTAGAAATCGCGACAGAGGCGATCGATCGAGTGGAGCGACTCGAACCTAAGCTGCGGAGCTTTCTCTGTACCACGCCGACTCAAGCCCTCGAACGAGCAAGGTTAGTAGATGCCAAGATTGCCGCAGGGGAAGAAATTGGAATGCTGGCGGGGATTCCGATCGCGCTCAAAGATAATATGTGTACTCAGGGGATTGCGACTACCTGTGGTTCCAAAATCCTCGAAGGATTTGTGCCGCCTTACGAGTCTACCGTCACCCAGAAGCTCAAAGATTTGGGCGCGGTATCTGTGGGTAAAACTAACATGGATGAGTTCGCGATGGGCAGCTCTACCGAAAATTCGGCTTATCACGTCACTGCCAATCCCTGGGATCTGGAGCGCGTACCAGGCGGATCTTCCGGTGGTTCGGCTGCTGCTGTAGCAGGGTCAGAATGCGTTGTATCGCTCGGTTCTGATACTGGTGGTTCGATTCGTCAACCTGCATCTTTTTGTGGCGTGGTGGGGCTAAAACCGACCTATGGACTAGTTTCGAGATTTGGGCTGGTTGCCTATGCTTCCTCGCTGGATCAAATTGGGCCATTTGCGCGGACAGTTGAAGATGCGGCAATCTTGCTGGAAGCGATCGCAGGTTATGATCCCAAAGACTCTACTAGCCTCAATGTAGCGACTCCCAAGTACTCTCAATTACTCACGCCAGACCTCCCCAAAGGTCTGAAAATCGGGATTATTACCGAAACTTTTGGCGAAGGATTAGATCCTCAAGTAGCTGAATCTGTGCGTAATTCGATCGAACATTTCCGCTCCCTCGGTGCCGAAATTCAAGAGATTTCCTGTCCCCGTTTCCGCTACGGTTTGCCCACCTACTACGTGATCGCCCCTTCAGAGGCATCAGCTAATTTAGCCCGTTATGATGGCGTGAAGTATGGGTTCCGCGCTGAAGCAGACAACTTGATGTCAATGTATACCAAAACCAGAGCCGCCGGATTTGGGGCAGAAGTTAAACGCCGCATCATGATCGGTACCTACGCACTTTCGGCGGGTTATTACGACGCATATTATCTCAAGGCG
>JANNBD010000153.1:0-4782 GCA_031385105.1 Chamaesiphon sp. OTE_78_metabat_374 | reverse complement strand
GTGAATTATCCGATCGCCATCCAATCAACTTCTCCCAATTCTCTTGTAGAATCTAGTGTCAGATCATGAGATATATTAGCGTTTTCCCGATTATCGTCATTTTATCCATTCTGTTTGGATCTGCCTTTACTGGCTTGGTGATTGCGCCTGGAGTGGCTTCTGACGTTGTTCGCGCTCCCAGCGTCGGTTTGGTCGCTTACTCCCCATCAGAAGCCAAAGGGCGCAAAATCTATGCCCGTGAAGGCTGTGTTTACTGTCACTCTCAACAAGTCCGCAATGTCAAAGCTGATGAGAATTTAGTTGCTGCATTTGGAGTATCCAAGGCGGGTGACTACTTCTACGATTTACCCCACTTCCTGGGAACTTCCCGCCAGGGACCAGATTTGTCTAATGAAGGGCGAGTATGGCGACGTGATATTGGTCAACCTGCGCGGGATTATCTAATTGGGCATTTCATCAATCCCCGTCAATACAACCCCAATTCAATCATGCCTGCTTTTGACTACCTATCGACTCAAGAATTGTCCGATTTGACGGACTATATTCAGTCGTTGGGCGCGTGGAAAGATAACGTTAAAGAGCCGCTCAAAGTAGCGACGGCGGGATTATGAGTCAATTAGTTAGTCTAACCAGTCTATATTTAGCCGTGACAGCAGCTCCAGAACAGCACGCCCAGATGGGCAGTTGGTTTGGGATTGGTGACGGTGTGGTGGTAATGTGGTCGCTAGTGTGGGTGCTACTGCCGATCGGTGTTTTAGCATTAGTGTCATTAGCCTGGGCGACTAAAAATGGCCAGTTTAAAGATGCCCAAGAAATCGCTCAACGTCAGTTGAAAATCGAAGATTAAAGCATACTACCTAAAAATTAGCCAATGAAAATTTTAGTTGCAGCGGATATTTCGCCCACCGCCGTGCGGATTTGTGAGTTTCTCCAAAACTATCTCCAGGCTCTAGCCGCAGATCTGCCTGAGGTCACAATTCTGCATGTTTATGAGCCAGAACTAGACTATTCCGAAGCAGCTCCAACCCAAAATTGGCAAGCAACCCCCACCAGCGAACACGAGTTGCGCCATATCTTTCAGCCGCTAGCTACTACTTGTAAGCTGGAATATGTGGTGGTCGATCGAGGCTTGGGTGATACCATTCTCGAATACGCTGCCAAAGTCGATCTAGTCGTAATGGGCAGGCGGCGACGGGGGCAGATGGTGGAGATGATGACAGGCAGTCTCAGCCAGTTTGTGCTGCATCGAGTTTCTTGTCCGGTGCTGATTGTGCCGGAACCGACGACCCGCCAATTGGCGTACAAAATGCTCCAAATCGAGTCTTTGCCACCAACGAAAATGTCGGCTGAATCTCTGGCTCGGCTGAAGGTGTTAATTGGAGTTGCTCAAGCAGATGGTCAGATCGCGCCACAAGAACGCCTATGGCTAGAATCAAATGTGCCTCAACAAAACTTTCCTGAAGGGGTCGTCTGGGATACACTGCTGACACAGCCTGTAGATTTGATTCAGGAATTAGCGAAGATCTCCGATCCTGCCCAGCAAGAGTTGACTTACTATGCTGCTTATTTACTGGCAAATACTGGCACTGAATATCATCCGGCTGAACGGCAATCGTTGGCGGAGCCTCTCTGTAAGAGAATCGATCTGATTGCTGCTACATTTAATCTGACCGCCGAGAAAGTAGCCCAATTGTCTGGACTGGTTAATTCATCTCAAGAGCGGTTACAGCAACGTGACGGCGAGTTAATTGCCGATCCTGCTCAAAGATCTTCGATCGTTGAAGCGAAAATCCTGCGCTATGCGACAGCAGCAGCCGTACTCGGATCGGATCCATCCCCATTACTCAGTTCTTACACCCAATCGGCAGCATTAGGACTACAGATGAGCCTGATTGCTGAAATTGCCGATATTTGGGGCACAAATGAGTTTGCTGTCAAGCCATTTTTTGAGGAAATGGTTGGCAGTTTGGGCTTGGTGAGTGCGTGGCTGATGGCATTGGATCTGACTAAATTAGTACCGAAAGTCGGAGCTAGTTTGGGAGCCGCTGACGCATTTACAGCGACTTGGGCAATGGGGCAAACGACTGTGATCTATTTTGAGGCAGCAGCCTCGAAACCAGAAGTGACTCTAGATTCGAGCGCATTGCGCCAATTGTTCAAACAAAATCGCAAATTTGCTGAAGCTATTTACGATCGCAATGAATTAACAATTGAAGCTCAAAAACAAGAACATGCCACTCAAATCAAGGGACTGACCGAGGCTGTAAAAGCAGGAAAAATGCCGACTGAAAGCTATCAAAAACGGTTGCAACAACTTTTGCTAACGGTCAATCAGCCTGAACTGGTTTTGTTTTAGTCGATTTCCATCAATCAGGAAATTAACAACTAATCACCAAAAAATATTAACGACTACCAATGACACAGCCCTGAGTTCTGCGCGAACTCAGGGCTGTGTTTTAGAGGCTAACCAGTTTGGTACTTGAGATATTTAGGCATTTCTAGTTACCAAGCCCCAGAGGAAAATTGCTACCATCGAGCCTAACACTGCAAAGACTAACGAAGGAATTAAGGCTGCACCGCTAATGGCTCCTAAAGCTAGCTTCCCAGTCGAGATCAAGGTGTATAAACTACCGCCCACAAATGCACCAACTAGTCCTAATACCATCGTCGCAATCAATCCACCACCCTGAGCACCAGGATAGATTGCTTTAGCGATCGCTCCAGCGACTAGACCGAGCACTGCCCAACCAATAATACCGCCCATATTCTTAATTCTCCACTGCTAATGTTGATAGAGTTCAATGCTTTGATCTTACCAACTTTAATCGAGTATTAGCACTAGATTAAAGATCGGTTTTCACTAGTTTAGTCGATCGGCTTAGGCGGTCTCGATCGGGTAATTAATTCTTAACTTTTTGTACCGAATCCAGTCTTTTTTGGTTGAGACTTAGGCTTGGCTTTCTCTTTACTTACAGCTAGCACTGCTGATTGAAACAATTCATGAAGATGGATCGGCACACTGGCGAGATCGGGGAGATCCGGCTCTAGGTATTTATTGAATTTAGTGAGGATTTTTTCTAGGAAGAGGGGAGAGGGGAGATCAGGCTTCTGGTTAGCATCAACATCGCCCAAGGCTTGGCGAATTGCGGTTTCTAATTGTTGGGGAAACTCGGTTGATAACCGTTGCCAAACGAAGGCGTTCATCAGTGGATCTGTCAGACATTTATGGATGAATTTGAGATCTGCGGGGAGGTACTGGGCAGATTCATCTGCTAGTAAAGTTTTGAGGCGGGGGTAGTCAACCAAAAACATCTGTCCCCAGTGGGGGTGACTCAGAGCCGTAACCGCAGTTGCTGATTTTAGTTGGGGTGGGAGTTCAACCTTGGGCGAAACCATCTTGCCAATGGCGGTTGTTTGCTCTGTCTGGGCATCTGATTCGGTCAATCCGAGGGTTGTAGTCAAAGCGTCTAAATCCTCGGCTTCCAGCCCCGCATCGGCGGCTAGTTCGGTGAGTGATTTGGACTTGTCAATTCCGGCTGTGTCCAGTTGCTTTGTCACCATCCAAGTTTGAAACTCACCAATCCGCTGCTCCAGTTCTTTCCCTGTGAGTGTGATTTCATCGGCACCAAAAAACTCGACAAATCGATCGTGATAAGCAACGACGGATGCCCATGACAGTGCCAATTGTTCGGGCGCATCGCTGTAGAGATAGTGGGGATAATTTTGGCGAAAAGCACCAATAGCAACGGCTAACTTTGGTTTACCTAATTTGCCCAATGAAATCCAGGGAGCTAAGATTGCCCACTTTCGGTCGATCACTCGACTGATTTGGGCGATAATAATATCGCCAGTTTTAAGCCTGTCCATTGCCGTCTGGGATGGTAGATCGGTAAACTGAAGCCGATAATGTTTGGCAGTCAGCCAATTCATTACTTCTAAGCCGTCAGGAAATATCTGCTCGATCGATAGTAGTCCGACAAAACTCTTGCGCCAACCCAATATAAGCTGACGATCTGCATTCGTTAAATCCGCCTGACTAGCCAAGAATAAGTCTAGTGGTGCTTTGCCTTCGACTTCACCCTCGATCGCAAATCGATGGACTAATAATTTACGTTGTCCTTGATCTAGCTGCGGATTGCGAATTAGTTGTCGAGCAACAAATTTTTCTAGCTCAACAGCAACACTGCCTTCCGCTGTTTGAATGAAATCAATAATTGCCGTCCATAGTACGCCAGCACGAGCAAAGGTGGGATCGAACATGGGAAGTTGGGAGTTGGGAGTTGGGAGTCTGGATACTAAGAAACCCGACTTCTTGGAGAAGTCGGGTTTCTGGCGGGGATTAATTACTCTTCAGGAGTGGTTTTTGGGCGGATTTGCTCTAGTTCGTGACAATCATCAGATACTAGTGGCTCGCTATTCCCGCGATGAACTGAGGCTAATTTCTGACTGATGGAGGCGATACTTTCCAGCCGCACCATTTCTTCCCAAGCGGAGACTTCATCATCTTCATCAGTTTCGTAGCGAATTGTGACCAAATCACCCTCGATATCGGTAATTCGGGCGCGTTCGATCCAGCGTTGTTGGTCTCTAAGGAAAATACATACTTCCCGACCATCTTCGCACATTTGATAGATCTTACGATGTAACATAGTTAAACTCTCCTAAACAAATAAATCTGGCGATGGAAGTGGGAATCTAGTGGTAATCCTGGAAAGGACGGTTAGATTAGCTTTCCCAAAATTAACTAGATGCAATTGGTTTAGTTGAGGAACTTAATGCGAG
>JANNBD010000129.1:0-3301 GCA_031385105.1 Chamaesiphon sp. OTE_78_metabat_374 | reverse complement strand
GATCGACCTAGCAAAACCCAATTTACGGTTAATTACTTTCACGATTTTAAACCCGATCGGTTAACTATTCCGGTCAAACGGCTAGTATATGGCACGATGAAAAATAATGATATTGCCATCCTCGAACTCACCAAAAACCAGCAGGACTTGACCAAGGCAGGGATTGTGCCGCTGCAACTTGCCCCCAAGCCCTCAGCTCTGAACGAACCTTTAATCGTTGTCGGGGTGCCATCAGAAGGCATCAAAGATGAACTAAATTTCCTGCACTCAACTACCTGTAAAACTGGCGAATTAGCCAGCGTCAAAGAAGATATCTATCACTGGAAAAGATCGATCCGTCATCGATGCAGTATTATCGGCGGCATGTCTGGCTCCCCGATGATTTCACTCAAAACAAATCGAGTCGTGGGAATTATCAATACAGGCGTAAATGATAACGCAGCGAAGCAACCTCAATGCAGCCTCAATCGCCCCTGTGAAG
This sequence comes from Chamaesiphon sp. OTE_78_metabat_374, assembly GCA_031385105.1. Classification (GTDB taxonomy): domain Bacteria; phylum Cyanobacteriota; class Cyanobacteriia; order Cyanobacteriales; family Chamaesiphonaceae; genus Chamaesiphon. The sequence goes on along the minus strand of JANNBD010000129.1, from coordinate 2,820 downwards.
TCAGCGACAATGGCTTGATCCAGACCTTTCCGCAAGAAAACTACGGTCAATTAGTCGATCGAATTCCCAGTTGTTTCGACAAACAAGGCATCTTTAATCTATCCCAGACCACCTGCCAACTAGAACGTCCTCATCTACTGCATTCACCCAAAAGCCTAAAGCCTAAAACCACAGCTATTGTCAGAACTAAGCTCCTATGTAATAATAGGAGGTTTGGGTTAAGTATTAAGCACTAAGGAAATTTATGTCCCGATATCGCGGACCGAGACTGAGAATTACACGTCGTTTGGGATCCTTACCAGGATTAACTCGTAAAGAGCCACGTCGTGCATATCCACCAGGTCAACACGGTCAAAACCGGAAAAAGCGTTCTGAATACGCCATCCGTCTGGAAGAAAAGCAAAAGTTGCGGTTGAACTACGGTGTAACTGAGAAGCAAATGCTTCGTTATGTCCGAAAAGCAAGACGCGCAACTGGTTCTACCGGACTAGTTTTATTACAATTGCTCGAAATGCGGTTGGACAACACTGTCTTCCGCATGGCGATGGGTCCCACCATTCCAGGTGCTCGTCAGCTAGTCAACCACGGACACGTCACCGTCAACGGACGTGTTGTGGACATCGCTAGCTATCAGTGTCGTCCTGGCGACGTAATTGGCATTCGCAATCGTGAAGGCTCCAAGAAATTGGTAGAAGCAAATCTCCAATATCCTGGATTGGCTAACACGCCGAACCATCTAGACTTCGACAAAGCGACACTAACTGGTAAAGTCACAGGACTGATCGAACGTGAATGGGTAGCTCTCCAAGTAAATGAGCTGCTAGTTGTCGAGTTTTACTCTCGCCAAGCATAAAGATTCTGGATTTTGGATGGCGGCTGCATCCAAAATCTATTCTTTCTTTTTGGGGTTAGACTTTAGGCTTTAGGTATTGAGCTAGAGCGTCGCTAACACTTTCTTCTGGGGTGTGAATTCTTGAATTCGGATTCTCCGCATGAACTTTATCTAGATAAGCTTGTAAAGCTTCTTCATCATCCCGATGCTGAAGCACGTAGTCTCTCAACTCATTTTTAGACATCGTTGTCAAGTTCTGTTTTGCACTCATACAAACCTCCACTCTCCATTGCTTCTAATTTCAACAATAATCTCTTCTCCAGCAAGAATGACAACATTCTGACTACGGATGTCAAAAGTCACGTAGGTTGGGTTGAGCCTCGAAACCCAACACACTCAACCAAAGTTTATTTCTGAATTTATCCGCCGATCTGAGACATTGTGCGGTGATAAGCTTCAGTAGTGCCTGATTCTCGACCTTTATAATTAATTTCTGGTTTGAGATTGAGCAATTCCTGAACTTGAGATCGAAGTTCAGCAGTAGAGACACCGTTTCGCAACGCAGTTTTGAGATCTAGCTGTCCGGTTTCATTCAGCAAACAGGGACGCAACCAACCATCCGCCGACAGTCGCATCCGATTACATCTGTCGCAAAAGCATTCAGACATTTGACTAATAAACCCCAAGGTACCTTTGGCACCAGGAATTGTAAACACATCAGCAGGGCCATTTCCCTTCACATGCGCCTCGGTTAAACCCCATTTCTCCCGAATTTGTTGGCGAATTGATTCAGAGGAGATCCAGCCGCGATCGCTAAATAACTGATCGTTACCAATTGGCATAAACTCAATAAAGCGAACATGCCATTCTTTGTTGATACTCAGAGCTGCTAAATCTAGAACTTCGGTATCATTTACGCCTGGAATCACCACCACATTCAACTTGAGCGGTGTAAATCCAGCTCGATCTGCCGCGAGAATCCCTTCCCATACCTGTTGCCAGCGAGATCGACCTGTATTCCCCACAATTCGATCGAAGGTAGCTTCATGGAGCGAATCAAGGCTGATATTTACTCGTCGCAGTCCGGCTTGATACAAGTCCTGTGCCATTCCTGCGAGTAGGAAAGCATTGGTAGTGAGGGATAGATCTTGAGTTTCTGGTAAACTCGCGATCAATCTGACAATTTCAACAATTCCCTTGCGAAGCAAAGGTTCGCCCCCAGTCAGCCGAAAGCAATTGAAACCAACAGGGATAAATACTTCTCGAACTAGCGTCAATAGCTCATCATCCGTCAAAAGCTGCTGGCGATGCAGATACTCTAATTCCTCACCCTCAGGCATGCAATATTGACACCGAAAGTTGCAGCGATCGATCAGACTAATGCGTAAGTAGTTTACCTGGTTCATCCTTTCATTCTGACTGATTTAGCTTCCAAATCCTATTATTTTTCAGCAGCTATTAATGTTAGCTCGATCGCATTATCATCAGGATCGAGGGTGAATAGTGCTGCGCGGCCAGAATTACTCATTTTCACGACACAGTTAGCCGCTAGTAATTGGTGTTTTGCTGCTTCTAGATCCGTTACTCCTAGAGCGATATGGGGATTCCGTGTTGATTTGAACAGATCTATTTCAGCATTGGGCTGGTGGTTGAGATCTTCGATCAGGTGAATTTGTAAATCGCCAATTTGATACCAAATCCCAGGATATTTGAGATCTCGATCGACTTTTTTTAGTCCCAGAATATCGCTGTAGAATTCGATCGATCGATCCAACTTCGACACCATAATCGCAACGTGGAGACAACTAGTAACTTCAATCATTGAACAAATCTTTTAGGGTAGGTTGGGTTGAAGAATGTTGGCGAAGCCTTTCCGTTCGCGAAGCGTTCCGAAGGAAAGGAAACAACCCAACATTTCTAGGGTGTTGCTTGCTATGGCTGTTGGGTTATCCCCTGACGGAGATGCTACGCAAGTGCTCCGCGCAACC
>JANNBD010000116.1:0-6526 GCA_031385105.1 Chamaesiphon sp. OTE_78_metabat_374 | reverse complement strand
GCCCGCCCTCCACGCAGTAATAACTAATGCTAAAACAAAGTCCGATTGCAATTAGTAACAATGAAGGAATGGACTGTGATAGATAGATTAGAAGCTCGATACGATCGAGTGTTAGTTAGCTTGAACCAGCAGCTTCATCCTGACGAACAATTTACCCTGCGATTGCAGGGAGAAGTCAGTCAATTTACCCGCTTCAATCACGCAAAGGTGCGGCAAACGGGGATTGTGCAAGACGGCAATCTCCAACTGAAGCTAATTTCCCAGCAGCGGAGCAATTCGATCGAGTTTCCCTTTACTGGCGATCTAGAAATCGATCTACTCCAAGCACAAGCGGCATTGGAGTCGCTGCGATCGGAATTACCCCAATTACCAGTCGATCCCTATTTAGTCACCCCTACCGGAGCTGCTAGCAGTCGCGAGATTCACGCGGGGAACTTGTTACCAGATGCGGATGTGGTAAGCAGCCTCTTACCTGTAGTTAATGGTTTGGACTTTACCGGATTGTATGCAGCCGGAATGGTAATGCGGGGGTATGCCGACAGTAATGGTCAAAAACATTGGTTTGCGACTGAATCCTACATGCTCGATTACTCGCTATTTACCAATACCGAGCAAGCTGTCAAAGGTACTCTAGCCGGAAGTGATTGGGATGATCTTGCTTATCAAGCCAAAATTGCCGAATCGAAAGTTCAACTGGCACGACTGGCACAACCGGAGAAGACGATCGAGCGGGGCAAATATCGCACCTATTTAGCTCCAGCAGCTACTGCTGACTTGCTTGGGATGCTATCTTGGGGAGGGATTAGTGAGGCAGCTTTGCAGCAGGGTAGGAGCTGTTTTGGGGCATTACAGCGGGGTGAACAGTCACTATCCGATCGATTGACGATTTCGGAAAATTTTCAGCGCGGTTTGGTGCCAAGATTTAATGAATTGGGCGAAATTGCGCCAGCTAATCTGACTCTAATCGATCGAGGTCAATTAGCGAATACGCTTGTGAATGCGCGAACAGCAAAAGAGTATCAGAAACCAGCCAATGGTGCGAATCGGGGCGAATCTCTCCGCTCGGCGGAAATTAGTCCAGGCACCCTGACAACCGATCGAATTCTAGCGGAATTAGACACCGGATTATACCTATCCAATCTCCATTATCTCAACTGGAGCGATCGACCAACTGGAAGAGTTACAGGGATGACTCGCTACGCTTGTTTCTGGGTTGAAGGGGGCGAGATCGTTGCACCGATCGCCAATTTACGCTTTGATGAAAGTCTGTACCGCTGCTGGGGTGACAATCTGCTGGCTCTGACCAATAGCTTGGAATTTATTCCCGATGTCGATACCTATGGCAGTCGTCAACTAGGCGGGAGCTGGGTGCCAGGACTGTTAATCGAAGATTTTACCTACACCCTCTAATCGCGATCTGTTACGCCAATTATTTAGCTGCTCACATCCGGCGTTAAAACACCGCTACTAAAATTTGAGATTTTGACTCAATCACCAATTGTTTTGGGCATAATAATTGAAGTCATCGCCAGCGAACTTCGGGTCTAAAAATTGATGTCAACACTGGACGACAAATTTATCATTAATTTCTGGGGGGTACGGGGCAGTATCGCTTGTCCTGGAGCTGCTACTGTCCGATACGGTGGCAACACGCCTTGTGTGGAAATGTTAGTCGATGATCATCGGCTGATTTTTGATGCTGGAACGGGGATTCATGTCTTAGGACAGTCCTTATTAGGCGATCTCCCAGTCAGTGGGCATCTATTTTTTTCGCATTCCCATTGGGATCATATTCAGGGCTTTCCGTTCTTTTCTCCGGCATTTATGGAGGGGAATGAATTTGATATTTATGGTGGGGTAATTCCGCAGGGTGTGACGATCGAACATCGTCTCCACGATCAGATGACTCAGCCCAATTTTCCGGTACCATTACAGGTGATGGGTGCCAATTTACGCTTTCACAATCTCGACTACGGCGACAAGATTAAGCTAGGTGATGTAACAGTTACGACTGGATTATTAAATCATCCTGGTGGTGCGATGGGCTATCGTGTCAGTTGGCAAGATTATGCAGTTGCTTACATTACTGACACTGAGCATTTTAGCGACGGGTTGGATCAAAATGTCTTGGGATTAGCCGATCGAGCTGATGTTTTGATTTATGATTGTACTTATACTGATGCAGAATATCATCATTCTCAATCTAGTAAGGTTGGCTGGGGACATTCTACTTGGCAAGAAGCGGTAAAAGTTGCCCAAGCTGCCCAAGTGAAAAAGCTCGTAATCTTCCATCACGATCCTAGTCATAATGATGATTTTATGGATTCGATTCAAGTTGAATCTGTCAAAGTATTTCCTCAATCGATCGTTGCCAAAGAGGGCATGAGCATAGTAGTTAATAATTCTGCTAGTCTAAATTTCATCCTCTAGAGAGAGGGTAAGTTCATCAAGAACTGCTAAAAATGAATGGTAAATCATTGTCATCGAGCAGTAATATGAATTGGAGAACCATCTGGAACTTATTGAAAGAAACTGTCGATGAGTGGCAACGGGATAAAGTTAGCCAAATGGCGGCAGCTTTAGCGTACTATACATTGTTTTCGATCGCGCCGTTATTGGTGATTGCGGTGGCTGTCGCTGGGGCGGTATTTGGGCAAGAAGCGGCGAGGGGTGAAGTTGTCGCCCAAATCCAGGGTTTGCTGGGCAAGGCGGGTGCAGAGGTCGTACAGACGGCTCTAGCGAATACCCAAAATCCTCAGTCTGGGAATGGGATCGTCCCCTTTATCATTAGTACACTGGCGTTAATATTTGGAGCTTCTGGAGTTTTCATCCAACTCCAAGACTCGCTCAATGCGGTTTGGAATGTCGATCCGTCCCCACAAGCCGGAGTCAAAGCAGTAGTTCGCAAGCGAATTTTTTCGTTTGCAATGGTAATTACCATCGGTTTTATTTTAATGGTTTCATTGATAGTCAGCACGACTTTAGCCGCCTTAAGCACATTTACTAACCAATTGTTTCCAGCGTTAGAAAGCTTGTGGCGACTGGTGAATATTGGGATATCATTGGGGGTATTTACGTTATTATTTGCACTGATTTACAAGTATCTCCCCGATATTCACATTGCCTGGAAAGATGTCTTAGTCGGTGCATTTTTTACTTCGATCCTATTTAGTGTCGGCAAGGAATTACTAGGATTTTATCTAGGTAATGGTAGTTTTGGTTCGGCGTATGGGGCCGCTGGCTCTGTTGTCACTATTTTGGCGTGGATTTACTATGCTGTCCAAATTATGTTGTTTGGGGCAGAATTTACGCAAGTATATACTCGTAGATATGGTTCGCATCGAGCAAGCCGCCATGATTTACGTCGCGGAAACTAGTGTTTCTCAAATGGGGATTATTTGGATAAACCCTCCCAAAAATTGAGGCGGGTAGGTTGGATTGAGTGATACTGTCTCTAAGTCTAATTTAGTTCATTTTCAACACTCTGAACAGATACATTACCAATCTCACTGACGATTTTTGATTGCAACCACTGCTCGAATAATTCATCTAACAGGATCTGGCGCAATTCATCATCAAACTGAGCTGGAACTACTTGTTCTAATCGGACAAAAATATAAAAATTATCAATGACAAATAGTGGCGATATTTCGCCTGGTTTGAGCAATAATAATTGAGTAGAAATTGTCGGATGCAGTCTAGAAATCGGAATTGGGCCAACTTTCCCACCATCAAACGATTCTGCTCCTTGGGAATAATTTAGAGCCAGCTTACTAAATATTTTTGGCTCCGCACAGATCCGAAAGTATAATTCTTGAGCAATTGTACCGTCAGCAACTTGAATAATCGAACAAATAACTCGATCGAGCTGTACTTTGCGAGTAAGGTAATAAGAGCCGACCTTATTGCCCCAATTTTCCTGCTTGAACTGTTGTAATTTAGCCTGAGGTTCTAAAATTGGCGAGTGAATATCGGTAGAGTCTAGCTCCAATTCTGGATCTACTGGTACCGATTTGACGGCTGAAGCTGATTGCCAGTCTGAGAGAATTTGATCGATCGTAAGCTGGCGCAATAACTGTGCTAACAAAGGCGATGTACTGACATGTTCGCAGATACTTTCTGCTGTCAGTTGACGACGTTCGATCGAGGCAAGTGGGGACATACTAGGTCTAGACTAAACAGATAACTACTTATCGTTTAGTTTTCCCAAATTACCGATCAGATCTTTCATCGATCCATAAAAATCCGCTCAGTGAGCGTGCGTCGGTTAAGATCCAATTTTCTGGTTAGTCCGCGTAGGCGGACTTTGCATCACTAGCAGCGGTTTCAACCGCTGACTAACTGACTAACTAAAAACTAAAATCCCAAATCCGCCGCAATTCGGTGAGCGCAAGCAAACCCCGAAAACGCCACCGCATTCAATCCTTGCCCAGGAAAAGTACTATCACCCACACAGTACAGTCCAGGTACCGCAGTCCGATTGAACGGCATGTTTAATAATCCTGGTAACTTACGCCGAGGAATTGGCCCATAGCTGCCATCAGCCCGCCCTAGAAAGCGTCTGTGGGTGCGTGGCGTGCCAACTTCCATAAAGTCTAAACCGACGTTGATGCCAGGGAAAATTCGCTCCAATCGATCGAGCATCACACCTGCACGCTCTTCTTTTTTCGCTTCATATTCACTCGGAGTTAAACCTTCCCAGTCACTCATCCAACTAGGTGTAAAAGCATGGACGATGTGATAACCTTCCGGTGCTAAACTCGGATCGAGCAAAGTGGGAATCGAAACAAAAATCGTCCCCTCTGGTTCCTCCATCTTGATCCAATCTTCTAGCAGTACATGGTGACACTCAGTTCCCGCAGGTAAAACTTCAGCTTTCACACCCAGATGTAAACTCAAGAAAGCTGGAGATTTTTGATAACGCTCCTGCCATTTTTGCTCTTTCTTGGGCTTTTCTGCTGCTGGTAATAGCTGCTCAAAAGTATCCCAGCGCGTCGCATTAGAGACAATCTTTTTAGCGCGAAAAGTCTTGCCATTTGCCAACTTTACGCCGACTGCTTTGCCTTGCTCAGTGATGATTTTTGTCACTCGCGATTTGTACTGGATCTCTCCCCCAGCCTTTTCTAGCCCATTTACTAGCTTCTGGGCGATTTGGCCCACACCACCTTTTGGATAATTAATGCCACCATAATGTCTGTCGGAAAATACCATCCCCGCATTGATCATCGGAGTCATTTCTGCCGGAACAACCGACCAGATATAGCACTCGATATCGATGAACTTTAGCACCGCCGGATCTTTGATATACTTACGCGCAATGTCCCCGACATTTAATGGTAAATACTTAACCAAACCTAGACAAGCTCCAGGATGTTGAAAGAAAACGCGAGTCAAATATCGCAGCTCTTCCAGCGATAATAGATCCATTTGATTTAGACAATTAAATACCTGCCAACACTCATCATAAAATTTCCTGATTCCTGTGGCTTCATTTGGAAATTTCACAAATAAGCCCTGTAAAAACTGCTCATAGTCCTGATGAACCTTAATATCTAAATCATCAGGTAAATGATATTGTACCTGCACCGGATCAGCAATTGTCTCGATACTTTCGCCCACTGCTGCCAATGCCCGCGTCAGTAAATTGGTCGTGCCCTGCTTGCCAAATCCAAAAATCATCGAAGCACCAACATCAAACCGATACCCTGCTCGATCGAAATAGCCAGAGCTGCCGCCAGGAATCAGATAACTCTCCAACACCAATACCTTCGCACCCTTAGCCGCCAACTGAGTCGCCGTGACTAACCCACCAATCCCCGAACCGATGATAATCGCATCAAAAGTAGTTTTATCGCTTGGCAGTAGATCAGCGTTGGGATTGGCACTTACAGTCATAAAGGAATCTGCAAAATCTAGACATCATCCTCAATTTTACCCCTTTTCCCCAATCCCAAACCCAAAATTAGCTAAGAATTAGACTGGTGTTTTAGTGAATAGTGGAGAGTGGATAGTGGATCGTTTTAAAACCGATAGATCTCCCGATCCCCCCGTCTCCGAATCCCCTAGTCTCCCAGTCTCCCCATCTCCCTCTCTTTCAGCTTTCAATCCTCATCCTCATAATCCTCCTCTCCGCCAACAACAACATCCCGAATCCGTAGACTTGGCCCACCGACCCCAACCGCTAAACCACCTTGCCCAGCTTTGCCACAGCCACCAGACTCATCCCACTCAAAATCATCGCCGATGCCTTCGATGTCCTGCAACGTTTTAAACACATTTCCAGATAGAGTTACATCCCTTACTGGCTCGGCAATTTCCCCATTGCGAATCATCCAGGCTTCACCCGCGCTAAATGTAAACATCTCGCCATTTGTCATTCCCCCCAGCCAATTTCGGGCATATACGCCTTCCTTAATCCCTGAAAAGAGATCGGCAACGGGAGTATTTCCTCGATCGATCCAAGTATTCGTCATCCGCACGATCGGGGGATAATGATAGTTCAAGCATCGGGCATTTCCCGTCGCCG
>JANNBD010000112.1:0-1684 GCA_031385105.1 Chamaesiphon sp. OTE_78_metabat_374 | reverse complement strand
AAACCGCCGCTGCTCGTAATGCAAAGTCCGCCTACGCGGACTAATAACCTAGGCCGCGTAGGCGGACTTTGCAACAGTAGCCACGATTACCCTACGGGAAGGCTCCGCCAACAATCGTAGGCGTTCTATAGGTAGCAACTTAGGTTAAGTACTACTTCAATCTGCTTTGCTTTGTCAGATTAACTCTCAATAACTTCGATCTCGATCTTGATCGACCCATGATAGGATGTAGCCAGTCGTTGGCAACTAGCCACGGAAATTAACGGGGAAAGATTGGTGCAAAATCCAACGCTGTCCCGCAACTGTGATGCGCTCAAGCTCTAATTTGAGGCTTGAACTCGCTGAGTCAGAACACCCGTTAATTAAACTACATTACGTTCATCTGCGAGGTACAAGGTGACAAAATATCCATCGAAAAAAGTTGCTAAGTTACTAGCAATGGTCGGTTTAAGCGGCTATTTGATCGCTGGCTCACCGACATCAGCTCAGGCGATGCACATTGCCGAAGGCTATCTACCCGTACAGTGGGCGATCTTTTGGTGGCTAGCGGCTATGCCCTTCTTTTGGTTGGGGATTCGATCGATCGATCGGATTACCAAAGCACATCCAGAACTTAAACTCCTCCTAGCATTGGCTGGAGCCTTCACCTTCGTCTTGTCTGCCCTCAAGATCCCCTCCGTCAATGGCAGTAGCTCACACCCCACAGGGACAGGCTTAGGGACGATTTTGTTTGGTCCCCTGGCAATGTCGGTAATGGGTGGATTAGTCTTATTATTTCAGGCAATCTTACTCGCACACGGCGGCATTACTACCTTGGGCGCAAATGCTTTCTCGATGGCAATTGTTGGCCCGATGGTAGCGTATGTTGTGTACAATGCGATCGCCAAAACTGGACATCAGAAGATTGCGGTATTTCTCGCATCAATGTTGGAAGATTTGTGTACTTATCTCGTTACTGCGATCCAATTAGCTCTCGCTTTTCCCGCTGCACAAGGTGGATTCATGGCGGCTTTGATCAAATTTGTCGGTGTATTTGCCATCACCCAAATTCCCCTAGCAATCAGTGAAGGTTTATTGACCTTATTAGTCTGGAACTGGCTCCAAGATTATGGTCAGCAGGAATTAAAAACACTCGGACTATTTCAACAGAAAAATAATTTAGATGCAGAAATTATCAATTAATACCTGGTTATTAGCTGGCGCAGTCATTTTATCGATGGCTCCTATCTTGATCCATCAGGGCAAAGAATTTAAGGCGACAGATAGCATTAATATCAGCGCAATTGAGGAAGTTAAACCAGGATATAAACCTTGGGTTGAACCCATGATCAAACCGTCTGGTGGCGAAGTTGAAACCTTCTTGTTTGCGACTCAAGCGGCGATCGGGTCGGGAGTTGTCTGCTATATTTTAGGACTATATAAAGGTCGAACAGAACGTCGAAAAATAGATGAAGCCGTGGCAATCAAAGATCGCGATTAGTGCATATTCAGCTCGATACTCTCGCCTATAGCAATCGGCTACGGCATCTCCCCCCATCCCAAAAGCTCTGGTTCGCACTCACAGTACTGCTGCTTGCCCTGGTAACTCACTATCCTACCCAAATCCTGATCTTGATCTGGATCAGCATCTGGAGCGTGGTTTATGCGGGGATTCCGTGGCGAATCTATGGCTCGATGATCTTGG
>JANNBD010000049.1:0-3767 GCA_031385105.1 Chamaesiphon sp. OTE_78_metabat_374 | reverse complement strand
TTTCCGACTGGTGCGACAACGACAGCGAGTAAACTATTTGAAGCTCAGGAGGCGATGGAAAATGGTGCCCAAGAACTGGACGTGATTATTAATATCGGCTGGATGAAGGCGGGGAAAATTGATGATGTTCACCGCGAGATTGCCGAAATCGCGGAGTCAACAGGTTTGCTGGTGAAAGCGATTCTCGAAATGTCTCTGCTAACCGAACCAGAACAAATCATGGCGGCTCAACTCTGCATGGATGCAGGTGCGAGAATGCTGGCAACAGGAACAGGCTGGAATGGTGCCGCAACTATCGCAGAAGTACGACTGCTTAAGGAACTAACTAAAGATCAGGTTGGCATCAAAGCATCTGGTGGTATTGTCACACACGATCGAGCTGTAGAACTGATTCTCGCTGGTGCTAGCAGATTGGGTACTTCCCTAGGTGTCGATTTACTGAAGCAACGCGAACAGGATTAATCTGACGTTATTTAGTCCGTATTTAGTCCGCGTAGGCGGACTTTGCAACATTAGCAGCGGTTTTAACCGCTGAACAACTCTCTACTTCGTGAAAGTACTCGTAACCCACAACAGTACAAAAATTAATAAGCCAGCAAAAGTCTCTCCACTGAGTCCAATTTGACCAACAGGTAACTGAAGCGTATTTACCAGCAAACCTGCAATAGCCGTACCGAGTACCAATGCAAACAAAGTACCCAACAAAGCACGCTTAAATCGACGTTGTTTTTGATTGATAAAATACAGACTGAAGCCAGTACCAAAGGCTATTAGGGTGGGCAATAGCGAACCTGCGGCTAGTGCGGCAACAACACTGAGGACAGTGTAGACACCAGCAGTGGTCAGTACTTCTGACTGGCTGGGACGCTCGAATGTGTCAGCTAACCAACTTGGCGAATTGGCCACAGATATGGACGGAAACTTGGGGGCTGTTGCCAGGGGCTTTTCAGGAAAACGGATGCCATCGGGTACTTTGATCTTACCTTGCTGGCGCAGTTTGAGTCGTTCCATGACGATCGCATCATAGGCGGCTTCTACACTATCTTGTAGCTGTGTATCTCCACCCGATCGAGCAAGTACTCGCTGTTTGGCAGCTTGAACCTCTTCAAAGGTAGCATCTTCTGCTACACCTAGCCGATCGTAAGGACTTTGCTGACTCATTCACAACCTCTGACCGATGGTCTCCACTACTACTTCTTACTCTAGACTGCTTTGGAAGGATCCGCCACATTTGCAAGCAAATATTAAGAATTTAAAATTCGCCTTTGACTTGTAAGCCCACAACGGTATTTCCTTGATTATCTTGACCGATTAACGGAAATAAGATTAAACCATTTTTTTGCCTTAGTTCGATGTCTCCAACTAAATAACCCAACCCGGCACCAATCAATACATCGGTCACACGGTGACGATTGAGATCTACTCGTGAATAACTAATCAAAGCGGCACCACCATACCAGAGCGCGGCATAGTCAGGATGGTAGTGACTTTGAACTCTGGCAACTGCAAATGCTGTTGTCGCGTGACAACTAGGAAAGCTATCAACTTCGCTAGGCACGTCAGGGCGAGGCGATTTAATCACTGCTTTGAGTCCAGTACATAGTGCCGCGCTGGTGGCTAAAGCATCAACTACCCGCAGCGAATGTTGTCCGCCCTGAGATCCATCTGTCAACAGCGGCAACAAGGACGCTCCACCCAAATACAGGATTGTTCCTGGCCCAGAAACAAAATCAGAAAACCCTTTATTTGTGACAGTTTGGGCTTGAACTTTGGGTGCAAAAGTCAATCCAGACATGGCGATAATTGCAGCAATCGATCCATTTTTCCAAAACATAAGTATTTCTTTAATTTAGTTGCGGATTGTCACCGATTATCATTGGGATATCTGCACAATTGGTTTTGCCATCACAATTGTTCAAAAAATTATACCATGAGGTCGATCGACCCATTTTTGCGTACAAATCTATAGTTATACAAACTTTTATTACATTTGAGTGATTTTAATGGAGTCTAACTAAATCGGTCTTCAGTTTTAACAGATAATAGGCGGAAATTTTATTTACTCTATTTTAAATACTGAGGTAACGACCGGATGCCATATATCAACAACGATGGAGATACGAGAATGAACAATTTCCCAACTGAACCAACAATGTATGTAGAGAAAGCCAGTAGTACTGATGGTAACAAAAACTATTTAATGATGGGTGTTGTTGGTGTCGTTTTAGTTGCTACTCTAACTTTTGTGGCGATGGCAGTTAGTTAAATTCGTGGATAGTGAATAGTGGATAGTGGATAGCTAGGCTTATTTGAACTAGCGCAGCGAGAGAGTCGTCATCCGTTCTAAGGGTGATAATCATGTCAAGACAAAAACTAAGATTTGTCTAGCTAAACCACTATTCACTATTCACTATTCACTATTCACTAAACCACTACTCCCTAACTTTTCCCACATAACAATCATTCAGCCAAATTCGGATTGCTTCGCCGACAACGGTTTTGCTACTTTCGATGGGGGGTGAAATAGCAGTGTTGGCAGTAGGAAAATTGCTGGTGCGGGAATAAATATTTGCTAATCGCCAGCCCATACGAGTTTGAGCAAGAAATAGCCAGTGAAACTGTTGCAACTGGGTGGACTGAAGCCCTGTATACTGGCGTTCGAGGGTGCCGATAAAGACTTGGGTTGAGGCTGATTTGGGAAAAACTACCGGATATTCACGACTGCTAGTTTCGATCGGCGTTAATTCGGGCATACTAGCTGTAACGATCGAACTATATAACTTATCAGCTCGGTTGCGTCGTTGTTGAATCAGTCGATTGGTATAGCTAGGTAAGTCTCGGACTAATAGCTTGGTGAGACTGTCCACTTTGACTGGACAAGTCTGCGGTGTTGATGCCAAGACAGATATCGATTTTTGCTCCAGCCTGACAATAGGCAGATCGCACCAATTTCCGATCCCTGGAGTACAGACAGGCAGATAATTCACATTTAAAATTAGAAAAGATTAACTTCAATCCAGCATAAATAAAAAGCATGGAAATTGGCATCCCCAAAGAAACCAAAGACCAAGAATTTCGCGTCGGATTAACACCCAGTATCGCGCGAACATTAATCGATCGTGGACACCAAGTATACATCGAAACTGGGGCTGGTTTAGGCTCCAGTTTTCCTGATGCTCAATATCTCCAAGCAGGTGCGAAGATAGTTTCAACCGCAGCCGCTGCCTGGGATCGACAAATGGTAGTCAAAGTCAAAGAACCGCTGGCGAGTGAATATGAGTATCTTCAAAAAGACCTATTACTATTTACCTATCTCCATCTCGCCGCCAATCGGACGCTGACAGAACAATTGATCGATACCAGAGTTAATGCGATCGCTTATGAGACGGTAGAATTGCCAGATGGGAAACTGCCATTGCTCTCACCGATGAGCATTATTGCAGGGCGATTATCCGTTCAATTTGGAGCCAGATTTCTAGAGAAACAGCAGGGTGGTAGTGGTGTTCTCCTTGGCGGTGTCCCCGGTGTCCAGGCTGGACAAGTCACTATTCTCGGTGGCGGAATTGTGGGGACGGAAGCCGCACGGATGGCAGTAGGTATGGGCGCACAGGTAACGATATTGGATGTTAATATCGACAGGTTGGGCTATCTAGAAACTATTTTTGGCTCTCGCGTCAGTTATCTCTACAGCAATGCATCGAATATCGAAGCTGCTGTCAGAAATGCGGATTTGCTCATCGGCGCAGTCCTCATCTTGGGCAAACGTG
>JANNBD010000035.1:0-6279 GCA_031385105.1 Chamaesiphon sp. OTE_78_metabat_374 | reverse complement strand
GATTTATATTCATGTAAATACGCGAAAAATCTTAGCACAAACTCTTGTGGCTCACGTCTGCGGATGAGAGGATCTGAGAACGGACATAAATCACGAAATTTAGGGTATGTAGATAACTCTTCAATAAATTCAAGAAATGGGCCATCGTAAATACCTCTACGTTTCTCCATATCATTGAGTTCCACGCTTCCATTATTGATTCTCTCAAACATATCTCGGCGAATATCTTCGTCCGCTTTTTCTGTTAATTGAATCATCCGAATAGTCGTCCTTTTAAATCGTCTTTGACGTGGAGGAGAAAGATCTTCAAATCTAAAATCATTGAGTTTCTTCAGCTTTTCAAGACCTTCAAGTCTGAACTCATTATTAAGGAACCTCGCTAAAGTACGAATTCTCTGTGTCCCATCAATTATTTCAAGACGTGAATCATTTTCTTCGTCAGAGATATCGGCAACAAAAATGTAGGGGATTGGCAAACCCAAAAGCATAGATTCAATAAATTTTGACTGTCTGATATCATCCCAAGCCATTTCTCGCTGATAGTCAGGAATAAATAACTCATTCATATCATCGTCTAATCCATCCGTATATTTTTCGACAATTATTTCAATAGGATACTCTAGTGTATTGTAGTCGATTGGCTTCTGCTGTTCGCGTAGCTCTTCCTCGGCTTCATCTCGTTGTCTAGCCGTAATTTCTATTTCCGATTGTATATTGACAACTCTTGGCATATACTCTCCAATTTTGACGTAGTGATTACTTTGTTAAGCCGATTGACTAATTAAATTAACTATTTATTATTTTAGTCTTTTGCCGACACATAGACCTAAATTGATATCCTTTATTAATCTAATTAAGCAATAAAATATATCCCTATTAATACGATCGAGGTGTATAGACCCAACTACTACCATCGGCGCGGGGAATCAACCTGGTTTGGCTCGAACCAATCAGAATCACCGTTCGCATATCTGCTGATTCAGGTGCTAATTCGCCCAAATTAATCACTCTTACTTCCTGTCCAGATCTGCCCAGATTACGGGCAAGGATGACTGGAGTGGTGCTCGATCGATATTTCAATAGAATCTCTTTTGCGGCGGTCAATTGCCAGCTTCTTTGACTCGAAATTGGGTTGTAAAAAGCGATCGCCAAATCAGCTCCAGCAACAGCGGCAATCCTGGCAGCAACTACTTCCCAGGGTTTGAGAATATCAGACAGGGAAATCGCACAAAAATCATGTCCGAGGGGGGCACCAATCGCAGCGGCGGCGGCTTGCATGGCGGAGATACCAGGATTGATTTGGAGATCGATCGATTGCCATGCGGGGTTGGCTTCGGTGTCAAGGACTTCCAGGACTGCCGCTGCCATCGCAAAAATGCCAGGATCGCCGGAGGAGACAACCACGACGTTTTTGCCACTGGCAGCTAAATCTAGGGCGAGTCTGGATCGATCAAGTTCGACCCGATTATCCGATCCGTGGCACTCCTTGCCCACGCTCAAATCTTTGACTAGATCTAAATAGGTGTGATAGCCGACTAAATCTGTTGCGGCGAGAATGGTGGCGCGGACTTGTGGCGACATCCATTGTGTGGAACCTGGGCCAGTACCGACTACAGTTAGTTTACCTTGGGGTTGACCGATCAAGCTGGGATCGATCGGCTGTTTTGCGCTGAGAATAGTGAAACTTTCATCATTACTAATTACAGCTAAATCTTGCTGCCACTCTGCTGAATCAACCAACCGAATCGGTAGATTTAAACTCTTACCAATTCCGATAATCGCAGCTCCTGGGGGCGTATTGGGAATTACAACACAAGCTACCGCAGCGAGGGCGAGATTGGCTGTGGCGAGTCGATCGATGATTACTTCACTCCACCTAGCTAGATCGAATTGATTGCCATACAGTTCGGTTAAGCTATTCTTACTAATACTAGTCCGCGTAGGCGGACTTTGCATCACTAGCGGCGACTTCAGTCGCTGACTAACCTCAGGTTGATCGATCGATATGACTAGGCTGGTGGGATGATAGACTAGCTGCTCTGGACTGCCAGATATCGATCGGGTGGTAACTGTAATTGTCCTTTCCCCATCAGCACAAAAAGTCAGATTGCTGGCAGTTAGCCAGGGCGCATCGCCTTCTAAACTGACGCTAGCTCCAGCAATTAAATCGGCGATAAAAGCTTTGACATGTTCAGGATTGGCGAGTCGATAGCCAGTGGGCGGATCGGGGAGAACGGTGTTAAATAGGATCTTCCCTGCGGTGGTAATTGCGGGCTGAATATTTAAAGCTGCGGCGATTTGCTCGGCGAGGTCATTTACACCTGTGATCCCACCCAGCAGCGGCACTACCGCGCTACCATCAGCGGCTACAGCGATTACGGGCGGCTCGGTTTTGGTATTGGAGAGAATTGGAGCAAGGGTGCGAATTAAAATTCCAGCGGCACATAGCCCAACTATCGGCACACCGTCGCGATATAGTTGCCGGAGAGTATCGCCAAAATTGGTAAAGCTAACATCGACATCGATCGTTCGATCGACCAACCCATATAATTGCGATCCTGGTAACGCTGTCATCAATTGGCGGGCGGTGGCGACGCTGACTTGATTGAGGACGACAATAATTGGCGGTTTCATAGGTATTCGACTAGCTTTCCTTACTAGGATAAGTCGATTGACTACCAAAAATGCGATTGCGCTCTAGCTCAATATTTTACTGATTATTTGTTAGGCATAGAGCCAAATTATTTTAATTTGTTGTTGTTGGAATCAATACGACTGTGGCGGGTTGTGAGCGGGATAGTTCCTGGCTCCAGTGAGCGATTTTGGCAGATAGCTCGTCTTTGCGGACGGGTTTGGACAAGAAATCATCCATTCCCGCTAGCATTGCCAATTCACGATCCTCTTTCATTGCGCTGGCGGTGAGGGCGATGATGATCGTGTGTCGATTTGCGCCCTCACGCAAGCGAATTTCGCGGGTGGTGGCATAACCATCGAGGCGAGGCATATGACAGTCCATGAAAATTGCGTCGTAATCTTGGTGGGCAATTTTGGTGAGAACTTCTTCACCATCACAGGCAAGATCGGCGGCGTAGCCCAATTTTTTGAGTTGATTGAGGGCGACTTTTTGGTTGACTTTATTATCCTCTGCTACCAAAATTCGCATCGGATCGCAGGTAAGTTCCGGTGAAATCTGTTGAGGTGGTTTAGGATCGGTAATGGATTCAAATGACTTGCTATTCTCCTCCAGAGAGGCTTTGCCAACGGCGGTAATTACTGGCGCGGTTTCGATACATTTGTGCAGTAGACAAAGCGGTTTGGCTGGTTTGAAGGCATATCCAGAGATCGAGGATTGCTGCTGGAGGATCTGAGCGCGATCATATTCGTTGAAGGTAATCGTCGCAATTGTTCGCAAATTTGCCAGTTCTGGATAGTTCGCAATTTGTTCTGGAAGGGTGGTATTCGGACTGTCGGATAAGAAAAAATCGGTAATGAGCAGTTGGAATGGTTTTTCGCTATTTGCGGCTGCTAGGAGCAGTTTGAGCGCAGTAGCACTAGTTGTTGTCGTCTCGACGATTGCCCCATACTGTCTGGCTGTAGCTTCGATCGCATTGCAGCTATGATACCAATTTCCAGCAATGAGTAAGCGTTTGCCCTGAACGGTTTGGGCGAGTTGGCGACTGAGTGCCAATTCTTGGTTGATGGCTGGAGTGAGGCTACTCCCACGGTTACAAATCAGGGTAAACCAAAAAATCGAACCTGCACCTGGAGCACTGATTACGCCAATTTCACCACCCATCATTTCGACTAATCGCTTGGAAATTGCCAATCCTAAACCTGTCCCGCCATATTGACGAGTAGTAGAGGAATCAGCTTGGGAAAAGGAATGAAATATTTTGTCCTGGGTATCTGAATCAATGCCGATGCCAGTATCTTGAACTTGGCAATAGAGGGTCGTTTGACGATCGGTTGTCGCGATCGCGCTAATATCAATTGAGACTCCACCTCGATCGGTAAATTTGATCGCATTACCAATTAAATTTGTCAAGATTTGACTCAATCGGGTGGGATCGCCTTGGAGATTACGGGGGATTGTCTGTTCGATCCGACAGCTCAACTCGATCCCTTTAGAGTAAGCATTATTGCCCAGGACTTCGATCGTTTGTTCGACAGTTTCTGTCAAGTTAAAGCTGATTTCTTCTAGGTGTAATTCTCCAGCTTCAATTTTAGAGAAATCTAGAATTTCATTAATAATGTTCAGGAGGTTGTCGGAACTACCGCGAATAATTTCGACAAAGCCACGCTGTTCTTCATTTAGTTTGCTATCTAATAATAATTCGGTAAAACTGACAATTCCATTCATCGGAGTCCGAATTTCATGACTCATGTTGGCGAGAAATGCACTTTTCATTTTTCCGGCTGATTCAGCTAATTTACGCGCTTTTTCTAGTTCAATATTTTCGATAGTTAGCTCTTGACGACGATGGCGTTCGAGATCGAGGGATAATGACTGAAGTTGCTTGGATACAGTGATATCTTCAATCACTAATAAAAACCCTGAAACTACAGCGATCTCTTCAATTTTCTTGCCGTCGATAATATCTCGTTGAATTTCCTGCCAGTTGTATAGGGCTTCTAATCTCAAGGTAAAAAACTTGTCTTGCCGTTTGACCTCCTTACCAGGTAAGCTCCGGCAAGTATTTAAGTCTTTAAAATGTTCAGTCCATTCCTGCTGTGTGAACCAATTTGGGATCAGACACTGTTCGATGTTATCACCAATATTGATATTTAATAGTTGGGAAGCGACTGAGTTGCAAAACCAAACTGTACCATCTAATTCAGTTGCTAGTAGTCCCATTGATAAGCTGTGAGCAATGGCAGTTTGAGCTGATTGTGCTCGACCTAATTCAGCCGCAATCGTTGCTAATTTAGCCACTTTCCCAACTGGAATTGGCGAAAAAAGTTGCTTGTCGCCAAAGCGAGGGGTATGAGCTGCTAGATTAATCTGATGAGTTTGCCACAGCCGATCAATTTCCCGTTTAACTAAGAAGTCTGTATATTGGCGTTCGCAATATGCTACGCCTAATGTCGTTAGTAAAATTAGACTAATTGGCGCGGCAACTGGCAGCCAATAGTTACTAGCCAAAGACAAAGTAACAATCGCAATCCAGCCCCCAGTTAGGCTTAATGCGGCTAATAATCGTCGCCCGTGGGTTAGTCCACTGAGCTGATAACTTAAAAATGGGCTAATGCCTAGTAATGCCACAAATAGCCATTTATTAGCGATAATTTGCAACTGAGCAGACTGAAGTAAATTATCGACAACTGCTGCATGTAAATAAATATTTGCGGCACCTTCAATCCGATCGAATGGCGTATCGATTCGTTTGGCATTACTTCCCGTCATCCCGACGAGAACAATTTTATTGTTAAAGACTTTACCTAAGTCTGAATATTCTTTAGCGGCTAGGATTGTATCGAAAGAATAATGCTTGACTTTAGCAACTTTACCTGGCCAATTTATCCAAAAACTACCATCATCTGGGGGACGTTTAATTTTAGAGTCGTTGTTTGGATTATAGCCCTCAAATTCCAACCCGGCAAAAGAATTGATGTTGCCTTTATACTGTTGAATCCGTCGAACTACTCCATCGTGACTCTTGATCTTGTCAATATGTCCAGTCGCATAGGCTGCCTTACTTAGAGTTGGATTAGGCTTAAGTTCTTGATTGAGATCGTTCCAACTATGAGCCAGAATGATCGCAGTGTTCTTATTGTTGTTAATTGCATTTCTAAATTCTTGATCGCTAGAGCTGTCATTCTTAAAAATAGGTTCAAACGCGATCGTGCTAGCATTATACTTACTGAGGATTTCGATCAGTTTGGCATAGGGAGATCGATTAGTTTGCAGATCGCTAAACTCAGTCATACTGCGCTCATCAATTTCGACAACCACTACTCGATCGTCCCAAGCTCTTTCCCCGCGCAGTTCTGTCAACCGATTATAGGCAAAATCTTCGACTGGGACAGTGCCACCCAAGTGTACCAAGCCAATGGCGATCGCTGCTGCAATTGGTCCAGGTAGCCACCGCCAGGAGGATCTCAGACTGTCTGGGATCTGTGCCGATAGATTTGTGAGGCGAGTGATGTAGTTCAAGATAGGGGAGGATCGGTAGATAGTAGCTAGGAGTCGATTGGAGAAATCGACATAGCAACGAATTGACCTAGTTCCACTTAGAATACCTGGAATCTAAGTAGTTGGAATCGGCAACATAGCGGTTA
>JANNBD010000018.1:0-3613 GCA_031385105.1 Chamaesiphon sp. OTE_78_metabat_374 | reverse complement strand
CATACAGTCCAACACCCAAAATTGAATCATATGCTTTCTTTCTTGCCATGAAAATAGGTCCAGGGATAGGCCATCTTAGCAAAATTTCTCTACTTATCATCTTTGCGTTCAGCAGATTTTTCTTGCTACCACCATAATGTGTAATTCCGCTACCTGCTATTACAGTTGATTCTTCATCAACCATTACTGTATCTCCAATAACAGCCAACCACTTTGGATTTAACTTCAGAGCATCGATTCTTGCATTAATCCCACTAACTAGTAAATAATCGTCACTAGCAAGAGGCAATACATACTCACCTTTGGCAAGTAATATCAGCTTATTTAAAGTTTTACAAATACCTTGATTTTGTTGTTTCTCTATGTGTATTCTCTCGAACCTATCTTTATTTTCATCACACCATTCTTTTGCTATCTCGAATGATAGATCTTGTGAACCATCATCGACAATAATCAGCTCTAAAGTAGAGTAGTCTTCTTCGTATATACTATTCAGACACTGTTTTATAAACTGCGAATGATTATAAATAGGAATAATTACACTAACTAATTCACTCATATCAATTAAATTAACTTTTGGTCGCAAAATTTTATTGGCTAAATATTGTGCCAGCTATACCCAGCAGCACCTACCACCGCAACCAGACCAAATCCACTTGCTAAAGCAGTCTTCAACGTCGGTAAAAATAAATAATACCGCCACACAAACCACAGCGTAAAAAACAAATAACAGCTATACAAAGTTAATACCGCTATTCCAATCCCTTCTAACGAACTGCTATTTTCTAACGACCAATAACAAACCCCCAGTAATCCTAGATTAGACAACAGCTCACTAATAAAATACACCCGCAAATGAGAAAAAGCCAGCATTGGAAATGCTAATACCCAAGATAATAGCTTAATATAGTCTGCAATCAACAACCATCGCAACAAATTCAAGCTGGGGGTAAACTCCGCCGAAAATAACAGCACAATTAGCTCCTTTTTCAACAGTGTCAATATCACAATCACCACCGTAGAGACGACGGCCGTAAATAGCAGCACCTTCTGGATCAAATCGCGAATATCCTGCTTGTCTGTCAGCTTACTTAATGTTGGTAAATAATAAGTACCAAAAGCACCCGTGATCAAACTGATATAAGTCACACACAACGTCCAAGCAGCATCAAAAATACCCACCCCCGCTAGCTCGTACTTCTGGACGATGACCCCCCGCAGCGTCAATACCATCGCACTATTGAGCAAACTAGTTAGGACTGTCACCCCCGCAAAAGAGAAGAAATATCGTGCGGCTTTCTTGTCAAAGTTCTGACTGATATTCCCCACCAATTCCTTCAGGACTTGCTGCCGCAACAGCCACCACAGCAAAAATCCCAAAGTTATCGTCTGAGTTGCCGACATCAGCCCAATCAGTGCCACCTCCTGACCACTTTTTACGGCGATGGCAACTGGGTAGCTCAAGGCCAAAGTCACCAAAGCAGTCGCAGCTTGAATCGATGCCATATATCCCAAGGCACGATGAATATTCAACACCCCCATCCCATAGCTAGTTAGCACAGTCAGAAATACTGGTATCGCTAGTGCCCTGATGAGGTTCACCGCCATTGGATCTTGCCGCTTCAAAAACTGCATCGCCAATACCGGAGCCAACAAAATCAAGACCCCACTGGCGATTAACCCACTAGCCAAAAATAGGACTAGCACCGTTTGTAAATAGGCTTCTCGATCCTCACCCTCCTTGGATGAGCCACCCTGCACCAAAGCAGTCTGTCCACCCATCGTCGCCGCAATCAACGTCGTACTGTGGATCTGCCGCAATAGACCATATAAGCCCATCCCCCCAGGCCCAAGCTGTGTCGCCAGAATCTTCACCGAAAGAGTGTTAATCAGTAGCGATACCGCCGTACCCGACACCGTTTTACTAAACGCCTTAGCAATTTCCCGCATAAAAACCCTGAATTGCTGTGATAACTTCGTCTCGTGCTGGTGCCATCAGATGGGGACCAATCGGCAAACTCAACACCGTCTGCGCTGCCGCTTCCGTAATTGGTAGTTTCCCCGCCCAATCCTGCATCTCCCCATAAGCCTCAGCCAAATGTGGTGGAATCGGATAGTGGATAATCGTCCCAATTCCCGCTGATTGTAAGCTTTGCTGCAACTGCTCTCGCTGGGAAGTGCCCACCACAAACAAATGCCATACAGGTTCTGCCCACTCTGGTACATAGGGTAAAACTAGCCCCGACAGCCCCGACAAACCCACCAGATAACTAGCCGCAAGTACCCGCCGCCGCTGATTCCATTCATCAAGCTTGGTCAACTTCACCCGTAGAAATGCTGCTTGCAGCTCATCCAATCGGGAATTTACGCCCTGAACCTCATTATGGTACTTGACCCGCGACCCATAGTTGGCGATGACTCTGATTTTGTCAGCGAGTTCATCATCATTAGTAGTCACCGCGCCACCATCACCAAATGCACCCAGGTTCTTGCCAGGATAAAAACTAAACCCTGCCGCATCCCCCAAACTACCGACCTTTTTGCCCTTGTATTTAGCTCCATGCGCCTGAGCAGCATCTTCGATGACTTTCAAACCATGTTTTTTAGCAATTTGATTAATCGCATCCATATCCGCAGGTTGCCCATACAGATGCACTGCAAAAATTGCCTTAGTCCGAGGCGTAATCGCGGCTTCGATTAACGTTGGGTCGATATTATAAGTTTTCTCACTCGGCTCTACAGGTACTGGCGTAGCTCCCACATAGGAAACTGCCAGCCAAGTCGCGATATAAGTATTCGCCGGAACGATGACTTCATCGCCAGCTCCAATATCCAGCGCGCGCAAGATCAGAAATAATGCATCTAAACCATTGCCGACACCAATACAGTGCTTCGCCTCACAGTAGTTGGCAAACTCCGATTCAAAAGCCTTTGCTTCCTGACCGATAATATACCAACCAGAATTCATTACCGTTTGGTAGGCTTTGTCTAGCTCTGGCTGTAATTCTAAATAAGTGGCTTTTAGATCTAGAAAAGGTACGTTCATAAAACGAGTGTATTATTTTAACGCAGTTAAGAATTTTGGATAATCTCGGTAATAATCTGACTCGTCATAGAGATTGGATGCTAATACCAAACAGACGGCACCAGACGAAAAGTTGTCCAGTTCTCGCCAAATCATCGGACAAACATACAAGCCGTTATAAGAACGATTGAGGTGAAATCTTTTTTTCTCATTACCATCATCCAACACCACATCAAAGCTGCCAGACATCGCGATAATCAGTTGCTGAAGCTCCTTGTGGCCATGCCCGCCACGTTCGGCACCGCCAGGGACATCGTACAGGTAATACACCCGTTGAATCGGGAACGGAATGTGGTTATGCCCTTCAACAAAACTTAAATTACCACGGGCATCATTGATTCTGGGAAGTTCGATGATTTTGCATTTATCTACACTCATGTAAATTGCTGTTGATGATTAATGTATGAGTATTTAGACAGATCTTTTAGGGTAGGTTGGGTTGCGGATGCGCGTAACTCCTGACGGAGAGGCTATTGCAGGGCAAACGCTCCGCTACCGCCAACGTCGGGTTCCCCGTAAGCGCAGAGC
>JANNBD010000550.1:0-9490 GCA_031385105.1 Chamaesiphon sp. OTE_78_metabat_374 | reverse complement strand
AGCAGCGGTTTTAACCGCTGGATCTGTGGATAAATTCTAGTGGCAAACCGTCAGGATCGGCGATGAACATGACTTCATAAACAGTAGCACCGATCATTTGTTGGTTGGGTGCAAGTAGTATTGTGGGCAATGACTGCCCTGCGGTTTGTAACGTTGCGGTGAAATCTCTCAACCAAGTAGTCAGATTGGGAGTTCGATCGGTCAGATCAAACGAGATATGATAGTAACCAACATAATGCTCATCGCCAAAAGCATTTGGAGCAGGCTGCGGTTCGGGAATCTGGATTAACTCGATCCTCCCGCCCAACCCTTCCAGCCAGCAAGCGAGAGTATAGCCAGTTGTAAATCGCTCGCTGATGCTAAACCCCAAACACTCGTAAAATGCGATCGATCTGTGAATATCAGCAGTGCGAATGGAGATGTGGTGAAACATGGTCTAGGCTTTAGGCTTTAGGGACGGAAAAGACATAATTTAGGCTTTAGGGAAAAACATAATCTTGAACTATACGATTTAGACCTAAAGCCTAAAGCCCAATCCCTAAAGCCTTCCTAAGGTGACATCCGAAAATAAGGATACTGAATTGGAATCCCTGGTTCTTTTTCGAGGTCGAAATTAATCACCTTCCAGCAGGGTACGGCAATTGGTTCAGGGCTAAATTCCACGGGCAACCCAAACAGGCGCGGCAGACTCTGGATGCTAGATTGATCTGTAGCTCCAGCCTTGGCTTGAGGACGAAACTCCTTTGGCACATCGGTACCAACCAGATAGCCTCCAATTAATTCCCGATAGCGTTCGGCGATAATTACTTTGGTAGCTCGATAGCCTTGGGTGTAGAGCTTGTCTAAAGCATCATGAATTTCAAACCTAATTCCATCAGGATGAGTGTGCTGACGATACCATTCACCGTCCCATAAGCACCAGTGACGGTTGGACTGGAGATGTACCAGCTCACCAGTATTGGGATCTGCCTCAAAAGCACCATGTCTAGTACATAGATAAGTATCTGTCAGCGTGAGTGCCGGAATAGGTTGCCGACAATGGGGGCACTGAATTTCTGGGCCAAAGATAGGGTATTGAAGGGCGAAATTCATGTCATGTCATGGTTGGGGCGCGTGGGGAGATGGAAAAATACCAAAGTGTCAGGCATCGCTGTTGGATATGCTCAATTATACTTTATGCTCTGTGACCTTGAGCTGCTGTGAGGTGGTTTGTGGTGTCATCTCACCGTATTGGTGCTACCAAATTGAGCGGTTTAGAGGTGTTAAAGCGCAGAGATGGATCGTTTTTGATTATTTGTGGGAATAATGATTTTATAGTCATTGCAACCCGAGATCGAACAGGTGACTATCACCAAGATAGCGATCTAAATTTAACCAGCTCAAGTTGGGTGATTATTCAACCAATCATTACAAGTTGATTTTAATTTTTACCCAGACCGAGATATAAAAATATCTGTTTAGGAACAGGAAAATGGACGATAACAAGCAGCAGATCATTCACTACTTCATCGAAGAAGCACAGGAACATCTAGAAACAGTAGAACAAGGCTTATTAGACTTAGCAGAAGTTATCGCTGACGCAGAACGTGTCAATGAAATGTTTCGGGCAGCACACTCAATCAAGGGTGGTGCAGCGATGCTGGGCTTTGAAGGCATTCAATCTATTGCTCATCATTTAGAAGATTGTTTCAAGATTCTACGCGATCAGCCTGTTCCGGTAGATCAGAAGTTAGAAACATTATTTCTTCAGGGCTATGATGCGCTCAAGGCTCTAGTAGAAGAACTCGCAACTTCCCCAACACTGAGCTTGCGCCCAGAAATCGTTGAAAGTGTCTTAACTGGATCTGCTGCAAACTTTGTGGCATTGAAAGAGTATCTCGAAGAGATGCTCAATACCAATACTCATGATACTCTCACCAGAGAAGCCCCACTTGCAGAAGCAACTGTCGGTGGTGGTACGGCGGTGATGGCTCCGCCAGTAGTAGTCGCTCCACCAGTCAATGTGGTAGCAGTAGTTACCGCAGCACTGCAACAAATGTTGGTGCTATTTAAGCAAGGCGACAGTCCGGCAAATCGCCAGCAATTGGTGAGTATTGCTGGATCTTTAGCAGCCCTTAGAGCCGATGCAACTAACTGGCAAGCTTTGGTAACTGTGACCGGATCGGCGATCGCTAATCCACACAACACCTATAATGCTGTTGCACCCCTCGTCATCCGCGAGTTGAAACAAGCTGGCGATTTACTCGCCGCAGATCGAGATCGAGACATTACGATCTCGGCAGCTCTGCAACAGGCGACTACCACTGCTGCACCTGTCGCTCCAGTCGCTCCAGTCGCACCTACTCAAATCACAATTCCGGTAGATGCCCGTGGTGCTGCTCAAGCGATCTTACAAAACTTCAATCGTCAACAGGTCAATGATTTAGTAGTATTACTTCACCGAGTTCTCTCCAATTCTAAGCAAAACTAGTTGCACCTAGATCTGGGGGAACATCTTGCCACCTGCCCTCGCCGACTGCTCGAATTGCCTCAGTGAGATTAACTTCACCAGTATAGATTGCCCGACCAACGATCGCGCCAGTTACGCCAATCGAGGTCAGTGATAGTAAACTAAGTAAATCTCGGAGCGAACTCACGCCTCCAGAGGCAATCACGGGGATGTCGATCGCATTTGCCATTTCCCGCAGTGCTTCGATGTTTGGCCCTGTCATGGTGCCATCACGGTGGATATCCGTGTAGATAATTGCGGCTACGCCCATTTTTGCCATCCGCTGGGCTAACTCTGTGGCGAGGACTTCGGAAGTTTCGATCCAGCCCTTGGTGGCGACTTTGCCAGCGCGCGCATCAATACCGACAACGATCTGTTGTGGGTATTTTTGGCATAAAGTTTGCACCAATTCCGGCTGTTCGACAGCGACTGTGCCTAAGATTACTCGATCGACTCCCAATGTCAATAGCTGCTGGACACTTGCCTCAGTCCGCAGACCGCCCCCAACCTGAATTTGGACTGGTTGAGTCGCGGTCTTTTTCACCATTTCAATAATACTCGCGATCGCATCCAAATTCACTGGGTGCCCAGCTTTTGCGCCATCGAGATCGACTAGATGTAATTTATTGGCACCCTGTTCCAGCCAAGATTGCGCCATTGCCGCAGGGTTATCATTAAATACTTCGGATTTGGCATAGTCGCCTTGATATAGCCTGACACACTTACCATCGAGTAGATCGATCGCCGGAAAAATATCCATAGTAGTCACAAAGAGATAGAGAGTGGATAGATCGGATTATGCCATATTAATTTAAGTATTTAAGATCGGTTTTCCTACCACAATTGTGACAGCCATAGGTGAGAATAAGAGAGTTCAACTCTATGGATTGGAGCAAGTATGATTGTTTCTAATTGGCGTAAGGCAATGATGCCGATCGTTTTATCGGTAGCTTTACTATTTTCAGCTTGTTCGAGTAAAGAGCCATCTAAGTACGCTGCAACTCAAAAAGAGACTAGTGGTAGAAACGCCCCCGCAGCAGTGGCTAAAAATGCCGAAGCTGGCGGTGATTTTAATAAATTCTTCCCTCAAGGTGATGCTGGTTTTGCACGAGTATTTTCACAAGAAAAGAAGGGATTTGCTGAAGCTAAATTAAATAAAGGTGGCAAAAATGTCGCGGTGATGTCAATTAGCGACACAATTAGCCTGCCTGCTGCTGCTAAAAAATATGAAAGAAGCACCAGCAAAATTGGTAGCTATCCACTATTAGATGAAGCTCCGCTCAAAAGCACTGGCGTATTAGTTAACAACCGTTATCAAGTCAAAGTTGCTTCTCGCGATCCTTCTTTTACTGGAGTCGATCGTCAAGCTTGGTTGAAAAAGTTTAATCTAGATGGATTATCCAAGCTCAAATAATTTAGTAATTGTAATTATCCTTTAGGAGTTATCTATGAGCAAAGCAATTTTTGAACTAGTAGACGAGTTGCCTACTGGGGGACTGACAGTGATGTCACTCAACGCCCTCGATTTCGTGATTCCAGGGCAATGGCAAAATACCGTTGGCTTTGATAACACGATCAAAGTCGTCACTGGTACCGATGATCCTGAGTATGTACAGGCGATCGGTGAACGAGCAGTCGCACTCTACAATGACAAGGGTGAAGGCTATCAAACCGCGATGTGGCTGTACAACACGGTAGATTCCGGCTCGCGTCTGCTTGGTGCCGCAGCAATGGCAAATAAAGTCGGCGAGAAATTTTCAATGCTGGGCTTTTTGGGTAACATCACACCCAAGGCTGAAACCGCTCAAACGATCGATCTCAGCGTCAAACTCGTAGCTGAAATCGTTGCTTATTGTCAAATCAATGGTATCCCTGGGGATAGCATCGGCGATTTCCTCGCTGGTCTAGGCGACTACGGCGGTGAATCCCTGATGCGGATGACTGCGTTAATTTGCTTCGATGGGTTGATTCCCCTCGGCCCCGATTTCATCAGTATGGTGATGGATAAAATGGGCGGGATGAGTCCTGGTGAGCTGGAAGGAAATCAAACCTTCAAAGGGATCAAAGACCAAATTCCTGGTGGTGACACTGGCGGACAATTGGGCTTTATCACCGAGAGTTTTGGCAATGTCAGTGGTTGGATGAGTGATTTTGTCTCTAGCCGTGGATTATCGCCAGAGGTGGTTGTGGGCAATATTCGCAACTTCGTGGATATCAGCGATGATAAGCTCGATTACCTCGGTGCATTTCTGGATGTGAGTACCAATTACTACGTTCATACTGGCACTCAGACTTTGGCACGACGCTTAATCGAACGCGCTGCTGCGGAAATGTAGCTTGATGTTTGGGTTGTGGCGGCGGTTTACCCATCCCGCCCTATAAATGTGCTGATGACCGACGGGCACCCCTGTCTCGTCGGTTCGCGTAAATTTATGATGTGACTAAATACTATGGCTTACAATAACTTCACATTGGAGTCAGTGAAAGACAGATTCGATCTAAAGTTAATCGATAATCGGTTTTGTGAGCTTTTACCTGTTTGTGATCCTCAATCTGAGTTCTTAGCTATTTTTGAGGAATCATCCTCTTTGGCCGAGGTTGCAAAATCTGAAAAAGCTAAGTCTGAGTTGTTGGTTAGTCCAATTTTAGTTCAGGCAAGAAAATTGGTCGATCGACATGTGCAATTATTTTCTGGTGAGGAGTTTAATGTAGACCAGGAAAAGGGTTTAAACGGCTTCTGTGATTTCTTATTTAGCAAGTCTGAAAATAGATTTACAATCGATGCTCCGGTATTAATGCTAGTTGAAGCAAAACGAGGCGAGATTGAAAGTGGATTGGGTCAATGTGTAGCTGAAATGTTGGCAGCTCAAAGCTATAATCAGCTTAAAAGTAGAAGTATTCCAACTATTTATGGTTGTGTAACTAGCGGTACGCTATGGCAGTTTCTTAAATTGGATGGTAGTGATGTCACGATCGATCCTACTAATTATTTGGTTACGCCTGTGCAGAAAATTCTCGGTATTCTCAAGTGGATACTAAGTGAGTAATATTTTATACTTCTTAACTCCAATAACTTCTGTATACACAGCACCCCTCTAAGGAGGGAATTTTTTTGTCCATCACGTTAATTAACCCAAGTTGCTACCTATAGAACGCCTACGATTGGAATCGTGGCTAATGTCGCAAAGTCCCCCTTCTCCTGTCGGAGACGCTACGCGAACGCGGACTTTGCACTATGAGCAGCGGTTTCTAACCGCTGAGGTTATAGGTAGCAACTTGGGTTCATTAGGCTGATACCAGCAGATAAATTAATTAAAGATCCCCAACTGGGTCGATCGATCTCAATTAAAGATTTAAACACGATTCCAGGCATCACTACCAAATTTAATATCAACAAATACGCGATCGATCTGGCAATTCCGTCACTCGATCGTAATGCTAATCCGGCAATCGTCGAACAACCGATTTCAGTTGAAGGTTTACCTGTCGCCAAACCCGTCGGCTGGGGCGTAGGCGCGATTCAGCAGCGGGTAAATGTTTCGGGTCAAAACAATAATCCAGGCACCGCCCAGGGCGAATTTAAAGCCGTGGGGAATATTCTCGATGCCGATTGGTACTTGCGAGTCGATCAGCCTCAATTCGATCGAACTAATAACTGGAATATCAGCGATTTGGTCATCACCCGCCAACGCCCCCAAAATGACCTGGTTATTGGTTCCCAGCTTCCATTCTGGTGCAGACAAAACAATACTGGGGGGACTTACTGGGGCGGCACGACAATTTCACGGGAGGGCTTTACGCCGCCTGTGCAGCTATCTGGGAGTGATTTCTTGGTCAACGATCGATTGCAATCCTCGCGGGTGGCTAGATCGATCATCGGACAGGCGGCTCTAGGTACTTTGGTTCAGTTGGTGCGCGGTTCCCAGATTCAGGTATTGCAAGAAATCTTGGTCGATAGTTCCGGCGTTTATCGCTTTGACAATATCATCGTTGGCAATGGTAATGATGGTAACTTTGGTCAAGATTATCGGGTCTTGGTTTATCCCAATGGACAGCTTACCTCCAATCCCGAAATTCGGACGGCTCAGTTTAGTACCACCCAAGCGATTTATAATCTCAGCGGCAATCCCGATCGAATTGAGAATACCAACGAACTAGTTGCCAGCTATCAAACCAATAACCAAGCCAGCATCGTCAATAATACCAGTCCCTCGTTTACTAGCCTAGTCTGGAAATATCGATCTCCGGATCGTACTACTACTGGTCGATCCCTCTGGCAAACCGAACTCGGCTGCGGTAGTAAATAAAGATGGATCGATTACATTTACCGAACCGAAACTGGTCACGAATAGCCAGCCAATTACTGAAGCTACCTCGATCGGCAATTCCAAACCGATCTATGATTCGATCATTGCCGCTAATGACAGTTCGATCGTTAGGTTTCCCCTCAATGGCAATCGTGGCTCGATCACGACAGTTTGCAATACTGGCAGCACCTTGTCTGTGACAATCGACCGCACGGCAACCATCCCACCAACTAGCGATGCCAAAATTCGCTTCGCGGCTGGAGGCACAGGGATTTATCGCTCTGCAAATACAGATCCAGAGTATCGAGACACGATCACGTTCAATAGTCAGGATGTTACCAGCCTCCTGGGTGATACAGCCATCGTCGAAGCCAATAGTCTAAATCCCAGCCCCGACTCGATCGTCGTTTACGCCAGTCTCACCGCTCAATAGTCTCTTTCCCGCCCCAGATCGACGTTGCTACCTAGAACCTCAGCGGTTAGAAACCGCTGCTTGTGATGCAAAGTCCGCCTACGCGGACTAGTTTGTTAGTCCGCGTAGGCGGACTTTGCACCATTAGCCACACTCGCGAAGCGTATCCGAAGGATGGTTTTAATCGTAGGCGTTCTATGGGTGGCAACCTAGATTAGTCAGACTAATCTAGGTTGCTGGATCGACCAAACCCAGCTCGGCAAAAGCTGCCAACCTGAGCAAACAGGAATCACAAGTACCGCAAGGAACTTCATCACCTGAATAGCAAGACCAGGTTTGGTGCCAGGGTACACCCAGCCGATTACCAAGCTCAATAATCTCTGTCTTTTTTAGGTCAATTAAGGGCGTGATGATTTCGATCGGATCGCCCTCTCTACCCTGCTTAGTACCTAACTGGAATACCGATCGCATCGCATTGATATAGTCACCGCGACAGTCTGGATAGCCAGAATAATCAAGCGCATTGACCCCAATATATACTCGATTTGCCGCGATCGCTTCGGCATAAGCTAGGGCAAAGCTCAAAAAGATCGTATTGCGGGCGGGAACATAGGTAACAGGAATAGATTCTGACATTGCAGAGAGTTCGCGCTCTTGAGGGAGCGCGATCTGACTATCCGTTAACGCAGAACCGCCCCACAAGCTGAGATCGAAGCTCACTACCTGATGGGCGATGACCCCAACGGCTGCGGAGATCGTCCGAGCTGCTGCCAGTTCACGCCGATGACGCTGTTGATAATCAAAAGAGAGGGCATAACAATCGTAACCCTCACTTTTTGCCAAATACAATACAGTCGAAGAATCTAGACCACCTGAGAGGAGAATAACTGCTTTCACAACGGTTAAAGGATCAAGGATCTAAACAAAAATGGTCAGCTTATATTCTAACTTTTCTGGTCTACAGCAGATATCGTAATCAGACATCAGTAGATTGACTGAAGCTCTGAATCACAAAACTCAGTCAATCAGCAAAAATTTTATCTTTAGGAACATAAACAAAACTTTTTGGTTCTTTACAATCATGATGCCGTGATAGTATCGAAATTATCACAGTAGTGGAGGAGTAGATTTTAGAGTGAAAAATAGCATGTCAACCAGAAAATCAGACACAAGCATTCAGTCAGGTTCGCCTCAACCTTTGAGAGTAGGGCTAATCGGAATCGGCAACATGGGACAACACCATGCACGAGTATTGAGCCTACTCAAGAATGTCAAACTGGTTGGCATCGCTGATGTCAATGTCGAACAAGGTCTAGAGACTGCCAGTAAGTACAAAGCTAGATTTTATGAAGATTATCGCGATCTGATCTCCCAGGTCGATGCTGTCTGTATAGCTGTCCCCACTAGGCTTCACTACGAAGTAGGGATCGCTTGTCTCCAAGCTGGAATTCATGTTTTAATCGAGAAGCCGATCGCTGCAACGATCGCTGAAGCTGAAGCTCTAGTCAACGCTGCGGCTGAGTCTCAGTGCATCCTTCAAGTCGGACACATCGAACGTTTCAACCCCGTTTTCCAAGAACTCAGCCAAGTCCTCAAAACCGAGAAAGTCCTGGCTCTCGAAGCCCATCGGATGAGTCCTTATTCCAACCGCGCTAATGATGTCTCCGTTGTCCTTGACTTGATGATTCATGACATCGATTTACTGATGGAACTAGCTGGTGCGCCAGTAGTCGGACTGACAGCCAGCGGTAGTAGATGCCCTGAGTCCAAGTACCTAGACTATGTGACGGCAACCCTCGGCTTTGCCAATGGTGTTGTCGCTACTCTAACAGCCAGCAAAGTCACCCACCGCAAGACGCGCCTGATTGCCGCTCATTGCCGTCAATCACTGACAGAAGCCAATTTCCTCAGCAACGAAATCTCGATTCACCGTCACAACGCCGATCTCCTGAATGAGTACCACCAAGGTTTATATCGTCAGGATGGATTAATCGAGAAAGTCTATGTCAAAAATGTTGAGCCACTGTACGCAGAGCTAGAGCATTTTGTCAACTGTGTTAGATGTGGTAATGAGCCTTCTGTTGGTGGCGAACAAGCTCTCAAAGCTTTACGGTTAGCCACACTAATCGAGCAAATGGCTCTCGATGGTAAGGTGTGGAAACTGCCCGAACGCGATCGAGTTGAGTTATTGACGAGTAAATAATTAGTGTAGATTCAGGGTAGCCTGTCAGTCAGCAGAAAAACCCGACTTTTTGGAAAAGTCGGGTTTTTAGCGTCACTAGT
>JANNBD010000515.1:0-1752 GCA_031385105.1 Chamaesiphon sp. OTE_78_metabat_374 | reverse complement strand
GAATTTTCTTGACTCTGACGGCGATCGGATTGGGTTGGACGGCAATGAATTTGGAGTGGTCGCAATTGGGTTATTGGCGACTGAATATTGAGCTATCGATTATTGAAAGCGTCCCATTAATTGGTCAATCTCTGCGCCAATTATTATTGGGTGGTGATACAGTCAGCACGATTAGTTTAGAGCATTTATATACAATTCACAGTTATCTATTAGCGGCGGTAGCTTTAGGATTATCGTTCGTGCATCTGGTGAGTACATTTATCAACTCATTAGCTCCGGTAGTATCACTTTCAGAGCCAGCAAATATCGATGAGGTTAGTGTCCCTGACACGAGTAGCACAAAATGACGATCGCTGAACCCGTTGGTGCTAGAATCCAAACATCCCTAATTGGTGTCCCGCCATTACCACAGTGCCAAGTCAGCGTAATTGTCCCTGCCAAGGATGAGGCACAGACGATGGTTGCAACGCTCACAGCTTTGGCAAATCAGACACATCTAGATGGACAGCCTTTGAACCCGATCGCCTATGAGATTCTTGTCTTAGCCAATAATTGTAGCGATGAGTCGGCGGCGATCGCGCGTCAGTTTGCATTAGCGCATCCAGATCTAGTCTTACATGTGGCTGAGGTGACATTACCGCCACACCTGGCATATATCGGCCATGTCAGAAAAATGTTGATGGATGAAGCCTATCTGCGGCTGATGAGCTTGGGAAAAAGCCGAGGTATTATTGCTTCAACCGATGGTGACACTATAGTTTCAGCTACATGGATTGCGGCAATCTTACATGAAATTAGGCGTGGGGTAGATGCTGTCGGCGGGCGAATTTTGACCGATCGACACAGCCGTCAAGCTCTCCACCCTCAAGCCAAATCCCACTTTCTCCAAGAAGTTGGCTATCGATCGCTCGTGGCTCAGGTTGAGTTTCATCTCGATCCCGATCCTTACGATCCACTCCCGCGCCACTATCAACACTACGGTGCGAGTCTCGCAGTGACAACCGAGATGTATGCCAAAGCTGGGGGGATTCCCCCAGTCAGAACGCCGGAAGATGAGGCTTTTTATCAAGCCCTACTCCGAGTCGATGCGCGGTTTCGCCACAGCCCCCTGGTGCAGGTGACAACCTCTGCGAGGCTATCGGGGCGATCGCCAGTGGGACTCGCCGCCCAGCTTCGCAACTGGACGGAATTGTCGGCGGGTTCGACGCTAAAAGTCGCACCCGCCGCTGCGATGATTACTTGGTTTCAATTGCGGCAAAAGCTGCGATCGCTCTGGCAGCAGTTATTATCTGACTCGAAGATCTCTGTGCATGAGGTGGATCTACTAGCTGGCAAATTAGGGGTTTCTACTAGTTGGCTATTCGATGAGTTGTGCGAATATCATCCGTTTGGCAAACTATTCGATCGAGTCATCCAATGTCAGCACCATAGTCATCTCGATCGTTGGCAACCGATCGACGTGACGATCGCGATTATGGAGCTACGTCAATATCTAGTGGAGAGGGCGAGTTTTGCTGGAAGATGATTGTTTACGGACGAAGATTTGTAGGATAAACCAGCCTATTATCTATTCTATGAATCTGTAGGGGTGGGTTTATGCTAGTGACTATGTTCATAATAGAATTGTTGGACAAAACCCACCCTCCTCACTAGAATTTTCGATCGCTTACCCTTAGATATTTCACCATCAACTTTTGGACTTCCTCTGCGCGATCGTAACTGCGAGTCACCAGCCGCAATACCGTAGGCTAG
>JANNBD010000509.1:0-5646 GCA_031385105.1 Chamaesiphon sp. OTE_78_metabat_374 | reverse complement strand
CAATTTTGAACTTACGGGGCAGGTATTGGGTGCCGTAAATTGGTTCTTCGCCTTCAGCAAACAAGGTGTGGTTGAGGTTTTGTTTGAGAGCGGCTTTGACTTCGGGAACTGGTTCACCCGTGATCACTTTTTCGCCATCTAGCCAGATATCGTAATAAGCTCCAGTGTGAGGTGTGAGCAAGTCTGCGACCGTATCAGCATAAGCCCACGCGTTGACGTATTCTGGCTTGTTTTTGAACGGGGCTGGGGGTGCCATGACGTTGCGGTTCAAGTCACCGCACGCGCCCAGGGTTGAACCCATGTTACTTACAATCGCATCAATTGCAGGTTTGAGATTTTTCTTGAGGATGCCGTGCATCTGGAAACCCTGACGGGTAGTCGCGCGGATAGTTTCGTTGCCGTAGTCACTCGCTAGTCGATCGAGTGCCAAATATAATTGGGGTGGAATAAAGCCGCCTGGATTGCGGGTGCGGAGCATCATCGAATAATCTTTCTCGGCACCTTTGACGCGATTGTCGCGATTATCTTGCTGATAGGAGCCGTGAAATTTGAGAATCTGAATCGCGTCTTCAGTGAAATAATTTGTATCAAGCAGTAACTCGCTGGCAACAGGCTCCCGCAAATAGTTACTGTCTGTCTTTAAATGTTCTACTTTGGCGAGTTTCTTGGTGCTGGAAGTGTTAACCATACTGAGTTTAAGGATACTGGCAGGCGAAGATCTAATCGATAGCAATCCTAGTTACTTAGATCTGTGAATTTATATTCTAACGTTTGCACCCGCTTCAGTTTGACAGTGTAAAAAAAAGACATTATTAAATCCAGTTACTAGCAGACATATACTGGGGTTAGCTCGATCTCTCAGTGCCAATGGACAATTCCTTAGACCTCCGCCGCTACGCACCCGCTACAGAACGCAATCGCGAACCAATTTTGGCAATTTTGCAGCAAGTACTACCGCCTACGGGTACAATTCTAGAAATTTCCAGCGGTACTGGTGAACATGGTGCATTCATGGCTCCCCAACTTGCGCCGCGCCACTGGCTCCCATCCGATCCCGATCCTGATGCCAGAGCGAGTATTGTTGCTTGGCAACAGTTTGCACCAGTTGGCAATCTACATCCCCCGATCGATCTCGATGCCAGTAGCGATCAGTGGTTAGTAGATCCGCCGGAACCAATTACGGCGATCGTTAATATCAATATGATCCATATTGCTCCCACAGCAGCCTATCTGGGGCTATTTGCTGGGGCACAACGCATTCTGACAGTTGGGGGTGTTTTGTATCTATATGGCCCATACAAGCAAGGTGGAGTTCATACCGCGCCAAGTAATGCTGCCTTTGATCAAAGTCTTCAGAGTCGGAATCCAGCCTGGGGTGTGCGAGATTTAGAAGAAATTATTGCAGTTGCAGCCAGCCACAATTTAGAGCTGGAACAAGTCTACCCCATGCCAGCCAACAATCTTTCCGTTGTGTTTAAGCTAGGTAATTATTAATTACCGGATCAGGCATAGTTTTAACTCTTCAGCTACCAACCGAATATTGGGTTCTCTGAGTACACCATAGTGATTGCCAGGAATATGGTTAATCGCTAGTACTCCGTCAACTAAACCACTCCAGCCCAGATCTTTGTGTAGGGCATACTGCATCGATTGTACCTGGCAGCGAAAGAGACAGACGGCTCCGCAATAAACCTGCGGCTGATAGTCGCAAGCGGCTTGAAGATTAAGATCAATCAGAGTTAAGATGTGCGGCATGGCTGTAGTAATCTCAGCTAGTTCTGAAATTACCAGATCTCGGTAGTCAGTTTTGTTGAAATGATGGCTGATGCGATCGGTAATATATTTGACTCGGAGGGATCGATCGAGTTGCCATAGATTACTAATATGCAGTTGAGCAGATTTTAACAATGGTGGTCTAACTGGATTGAGATCAATTGTGGGTGCGGGGATATCTAATAGTCCTAAGAAATCAACTTGCTTGCCTTGGGATTGCAGTTGTTGGGCGATCTCAAACGCAATTAAGCCCCCCAAGGAGTAGCCCACCATTAGATAAGGGCCGTTTGGTTCAACGGAGAGCATCTCTTGAATATATTTACTCGCCATTTGTTCAATCCGAGTCAAAGGAGGTTGGAGACCATCTAAGCCTTGGGATTGGAGACCATAGATCGATC
This sequence comes from Chamaesiphon sp. OTE_78_metabat_374, assembly GCA_031385105.1. Taxonomy (GTDB): domain Bacteria; phylum Cyanobacteriota; class Cyanobacteriia; order Cyanobacteriales; family Chamaesiphonaceae; genus Chamaesiphon. The sequence goes on along the minus strand of JANNBD010000509.1, from coordinate 3,475 downwards.
GATCATTGCCGAGATAAGTAGCGAGGGGATAGTATTCGAGGATATTCCCACCGATTGGATGGATACAGAATAGAGGGAGTTTTGTAGTGGTACCAGCTTGAATCAGAACCAATGATGACCAGGGGGTAGCAGATCCAGTTTGGCGAATGATCTGGGCGAGGGTTTCGATCGTCGGTGCTGCTAATAGTGTTGCGAGGGGAAGACTTTTGCCCCAAATTCGATCGATTTGACTGAATAGACGGATTGCCAGGAGAGAATGTCCCCCCAGTTCAAAAAAATTGTCCCTGATCCCGATCGATTGTTGTCCCAGTAGCTGCTGCCAAATTTTGGCCAATTCAACTTCGATCTCGTCTTGTGGAGCGACAAAATTAAGACTGAGATCTGGGCTGAGGTCTGCTGGTGCGGGTAGCGCGGCTAAATCGATTTTGCCGTTGGCATTCATTGGCAAGGCTCCCAGGAGTACAAATATCGCTGGCACCATATAGTCTGGGACTACTTGGGCGACGAAATTTCGTAATTCACTATTGCTAGGTGCTAGGTGGTGCGGAGCGGCAACACAATAGGCAACCAGCTTTTTGTCCCCAGGACGATCTTCACGAGCAACTACGACCGTCTGAGCGATGCTGGGATGTCGATCAATTACCATTTCGACTTCAGCTAATTCGATCCGAAACCCCCGAATTTTGACCTGTCGATCGATCCGACCAATGAATTCAATCTGACCATCCACGCGGTAGCGGACTAGATCGCCTGTTTTGTATAGTCGGCCAGAAAATTCTTGACTAAAGGGGTTGGGGATAAATCTCGCCGCAGTTCGTTCGGGACGATTGAGATAACCACGGGCTAAGGCAGCACCGCCAATGTGTAGCTCCCCAGGCGCGCCAGTTGGCACTGGCTGGAAATCGGGATCGAGGATGTGTACCTGGACATTTGCCAGTGGCCGACCAATTGGTACTTCTCCTCGATCTGGGTCGATCTCTAGCTCTGACAAATCACTATACAGAGTAATAATCGTGGCTTCAGTCGGGCCGTAGGTATTAATCAGCCGGACCTGCTGTCCGACTACCTGCTGCCAAGCGCGGAATCTAGAGATTACGGCTTTTTCCCCGCCAATAATTACCAAGCGCAAGGATGGCGGGAGTTGACGGTGATCGCTTTCCAGTCTGATCGTCAACTCATGCCAATATGCGGTGGGCAGACTCACCAGACTGATTTGCCACTCGTGACAGTGCTGCAAAAAATTATCAATTGAAATAGTTTCGGCTGTCCGTAAAACCAAGGTTGCGCCAGATGTTAGACTAATGTAGATTTCTTCGGCACTGATATCAAAGTTGAGAGAAGCAAATTGAAGAATCCGATCAGTTGATGTGACCTCATACTCAGCATTTGCAGCGATTGTATAATTGACAAGAGAGCGATGTTCGATTTGGACTCCTTTGGGTGTGCCAGTCGATCCAGAGGTGTACATGACATAGGCTAGGTTGTGCGGCTGTACTGGCGCGATCTCCTTGGGACAGATGACCAACGGCTGTTCATCTGCCGAGACTCGTTGGCGGTAGCGGAGCGTTTGCCCCAGCAATAGCCTCTCCCCTGGAGAATCGTCAAGCGCGCCACCAAGGCGGTCGATGCAGACCAGTTTGGCCTGATTTCGGGGCAATTGGGCGACTAGTTTTGATTGTGTCACCAGGAGTTCCATCTCCGTATCAGCAATAATCAACGCAAGACGCTCGTGGGGATAGTCTGGATCTAGGGGCACATAAGCCCCACCAGCTTTCAAGATCCCCAACAGTCCTACCACCATGTCGATCGACCTCTCAACGCTGATGCCAACTAGCGTCTCTGGCTGGACTCCCAATCTGCGAAGCCTGTCTGCCAGTTGATTGGCTCGATTGTCTAATTCTCGATAGGTAACTTGCTCAGTCGTGGATACTACGGCTAAATGGTCGGGATTCCGTTCGACGTTCGCTTCAAATAGATGATGAATACATTGATTGGTGAGTGTATCCTTCCATTCCGGCAACATTAGGCGATCCAACTCTTGATCGTTTAATATTGCCTGGGTGGAGATCGATCGATCCGCGTCACTAAGATCTAATTGTTGTTTGAGTCGAGAATTTCCCTGGGGTAGAAGACCATCCATAATTATAAAGAGAGTGTAAAATAATTAAAACGTCAATGTTTGAGATCACAACCTGTAAATCGCGATCTAAACTATCTTTTGTCAGTCAGCGATAATACCCAATTTCGATCATTATCGCACAGTATAATTCATCAAAAATACAATTCCTTCAGTATTCTGGCTGATGCAGTCCAACTATTGATTCAGCGTTCATTAAATTCCTCACTACCTAATGTCTAACACCGACTTTCTCGCCCATCTCAATCCTTCCCAACGGCGTTCTGTCGAACATTATTGTGGAGCCTTATTAGTCGTTGCAGGGGCAGGTAGTGGTAAGACTCGCGCGCTCACCTATCGGATCGCTAATCTGATCCGCACCCATCGTGTCGATCCAGCCCATATTCTGGCAGTTACCTTCACCAATAAAGCTGCTAAAGAAATGCGATCGCGGATTGAATTACTATTTGCCCAACAACAGGCAGAGTCAAAATTTGGCAAAGCTTGGGGGGCGTTGGATGAGTACCAGCAAACTCAGATGAAATCCCACATTTACAAGACGATTATTAAAGATCTTTGGGTGGGCACTTTTCACGGTTTATTCAGTAAAGTATTGCGCTTTGATATTGAGAAATACCAAGATGATAAAGGACGCACTTGGAATAAAAACTTCTCAATCTTTGATGATGCTGACTGCCAAGGATTAGTCAAACAAATTGTCGTCAAGCAGTTAGATTTAGACGACAAGAAATTCGACCCACGATCGGTACGGTATGCGATTAGTACCGCCAAGAACAAAGGTCTATCGCCAGATGAATATAGTCGAGAGCAAAATGACTACAAAGGGCGGGTAATTGCTGATGTCTACAAGCATTATCAAGATGCTCTTTGTGCAAACAATGCGCTAGATTTTGATGATTTACTATTAGTTCCTGTTCAGCTATTTCGCCAAAATGCCCAAGTCTTAGATTATTGGCATCGGAAGTTTCGACATATTCTCGTCGATGAATATCAAGATACCAACCGCACTCAATATGACTTGATTCAGCTATTAGTGACCAACGGTGTCGATAGTAAGACCTTCGATAATTGGGATCATCGATCGATCTTTGTTGTGGGCGATGCCGATCAATGTTTACCACCAGGTACAGGTGTGTTAACTCCTACAGGTAATGTGCCAATCGAACGGTTAAAAATTGGTGATACTGTGATGGCAACTGATGGAACCGATTGCACTACTTCTAGCACAATCACTCATATCCATCAAAGTAAATTCACAGGAGAAATGTGGTGCATTCGCTATGGTGAAAAAGTACTAAGAGGGACACCTCACCATATTCTCTTGGCTCGATCGATACC
>JANNBD010000503.1:0-12638 GCA_031385105.1 Chamaesiphon sp. OTE_78_metabat_374 | reverse complement strand
GGGGATTGTTGTGCGCCAAAGTTGCTACATTATGCGGCTAGTCAGGGGTTGAAACCAATTGCGATGGCGGAGTTTTGGTGGGGGGATGGGGACGGGGGGACGGGGAGACTGGGGGCGCGGGAGCGAAAAATTCAAGGGGAGTTTTATGGGGCTTGTGAGGCTCGGTGTCAGCCGTTGATGGGGTTTATGTTGGCGGGGTTGTCGCGGCAGCCAGTGAGGTTGGATCTGGAGGTTATTCATGAGGATGAATATTTGATTGCGGTGAATAAGCCTGCTGGATTGTTGTCTGTCCCTGGGCGGACAGTTGATTTGCAAGATAGCGTGCTAACTCGTTTGCGGGGGCTGTATCCAGAAGTTTATTCTGTGCATCGGCTCGATCGAGATACTTCGGGGATATTATTGTTTGCACTGGATCAACCTACCTATCAACATCTGAGTCAGCAGTTCGAGGATCGACAGGTGGATAAAGTGTATGAAGCTGTTTTGGCTGGCAAGATTGAAAGTCAGCAAGGATCGATCGATCTGCCACTTTGGGGAGATCCACTCGATCGACCCCGCCAGCAGGTAAACTTTGATTTGGGTAAGTCTAGTTTGACCAAGTTTCAGGCAATCGGTCAAATCAATGGCTACACGCGAATTGAGTTTTTTCCAGTCACAGGGCGAACGCATCAGCTACGAGTCCACGCCGCCGATCCTCAAGGGCTAGGAGTGCATATCTTGGGCGATAAGCTATACGGTTGTCAGGCTGATGTAGAACGGCTACATCTTCATGCACGCGAACTGAGTTTTATTCATCCACAAATATTAGAACGAATTTCGCTGCAAACTCAATGCCCGTTTTGAATCAAAGATCTGTAGGGGCTGGTTTATGCCATCAATCCCTAATGTAATAATAACTATCGTACAAACCCGCCCAACCCCACCATTAACCTTCTGATGGGGTTGGGCAGGTTCGGACAAAGATTGATTTCAGGTTTGGACTAGTCGCATAAACCTGCCCCTACAGGTTAAGATCTCACCCCAGCGATCCGGATTCTGTTAGAGTTAGATCTGAGAAATTTAAGCGTTGTAAACCTAGCATGGCAGAAACTCTATTTTTTAATGCCCTCCGAGAAGCCATTGATGAAGAGATGGAGCGGGATTCGGCGGTATATGTCATGGGTGAAGATGTCGGACATTACGGTGGTTCCTACAAAGTAACCAAAGATCTTCATAAGAAATATGGAGACATGCGGATCTTAGACACCCCGATCGCCGAAAATAGTTTTGTCGGGATGGCGATCGGTTCTGCTATGACAGGATTGCGGCCAATCATCGAAGGGATGAACATGGGCTTTTTGCTCCTCGCCTTCAACCAGATTTCCAATAATGCGGGGATGTTGCGGTATACCTCTGGTGGTAATTTTACAATTCCCCTGGTAATTCGCGGCCCTGGTGGTGTCGGTAGTCAACTGGGTGCGGAACACTCACAAAGGCTGGAAGCTTACTTTCAAGCCGTTCCTGGGTTGAAGATCGTTGCCTGCTCCACGCCTAAAAATGCCAAAGGACTACTAAAAGCGGCAATTAGATGTGAAGATCCAGTGCTGTTTTTTGAGCATGTCTTGCTTTACAACATGAAAGAAGACTTACCCGATGACGAGTACATCCAGCCACTAGACAAAGCTGAGATCGTTCGTCCAGGTAAAGACGTTACCATTCTGACTTATTCACGGATGCGTCATCACTGTACCCAAGCGATGAAAATCTTGGAATCCCAAGGGAAGAATTACGATCCAGAAATCATCGATCTGATCTCACTCAAACCGTTAGATCTAGAAACAATTGGCGCATCAATTAAGAAAACGCATAAAGTGATTATCGTTGAAGAATGTATGCGGACAGGTGGAATTGGGGCGGAATTAGTTGCTTCAATCAGCGATAACTTCTTTGATGAACTAGATGCTCCCGTACTGCGGATGTCGTCGGAGGATATTCCTACGCCTTACAATGGAAAGCTCCAGTATCTAACGATTATTCAACCACCCCAGATTGCTGAAGCCATTGAAAAAATGGTTGATGGTAAGTTGTAGAAGAGTTGAGAATTGAGAATTGAGAATTGGAATCGATTGATGCTTGGTTATTAGTTAGTTGTAGTGGCTTGACCAGACTAAAAATGTGTGTAAAAAGATCTCAAGAAGTTTACTGATTGTAGTTTCTGGATTCTAAATGCCCACATTTTTAGTCTGGTCGTCCCAGTAGGGTGGGCATCGCCCACCATCAAGGTTTCAGGCAACTTATATCCTTACCTATTTACTCCGAACTCTCAACTCTCAACTCCCAACCAAATTTAAAATAACTAAATTTATATTTACTATGCAAAAACAGCGAGTTATTTTAGGCGTAATTATCGCATTAGTTATTGGGGCACTGGTGCTGCTACTCAACAAGCCGACGCGGTTGGGGCTGGATTTACAAGGGGGTTCACAGCTAACTGTGCAGGTGAAATCTACCCCCGAACATCCAACCATCACTCAACAAGATATTGATGCTGTTCAAAAAGTAATTGAAAATCGGATTAATGGTTTAGGTGTATCCGAAGCATTGATTCAATCGGCTGGTAACAATCAGATTTTAGTCCAGCTACCTGGTGTCAACGATCCACAGCAGGCAGAACGGGTACTTGGTGGAACTGCCCAGCTCGAATTTCGTGAGCAAAAAGCCAACACTGAAGGACAGCTAGGCGCGGAACTGGCAGTTTTAAATGAGGCAAAAGCCAAGCAAACAGTCCTCAAAAAAACTAGATCTACTGACAAGCCTGCGATCACCGCAATTCAGACCGCGATCGAAAAGCAATATACTGAAATCGATAAGTTATTTGATAAAGCAGTAATTACTGGTAAACAGCTCAAAAATGCTAGCCCCCAACCTATAGCTGCGGATGCTTGGGAAGTAGCACTGGAATTCGATCAAGCTGGTGGTGATGCTTTTGCCAAGATGACCAAAAGTTTGGCTGGAACTGGTCGATCGATCGGTGTATTCTTAGACAATGACCCAATTAGTACCCCAACTGTCGGCCCTACTTTTGCCGCAACTGGAATTACTGGTGGTAAGGCTGTAATTACTGGAAATTTCAGTACTGAAACTGCTCAAAATTTAGCGGTGCAACTTCGCGGTGGTTCCCTCCCCGTTCCCGTAGAAATCGTTGAGAACCGGACAGTTGGTGCCACATTGGGGCGAGATAGCATTCAAAGCAGTATCTACGCTGGAATTGGCGGATTGATATTGGTCGCCATCTTTATGGCTGTGTACTATCGACTACCTGGGATTGTTGCCGACGTTGCGTTGGTGATTTACACCTTACTATCCCTAGCGGCATTCAATCTGCTCGATGTAACGTTGACACTGCCAGGGATTGCCGGATTTATTCTGAGTATCGGGATGGCAGTGGATGCCAACGTACTGATCTTTGAGCGAACTCGTGAAGAACTCCAGACGGGTAAAACTTTATACAAATCAGTCGAATCAGGTTTTCACCGCGCTTTTGATAGTATTTTAGATAGCCACGTCACTACATTAATTTCCTGTGGGGCGTTATTTTTCCTCGGTTCGGGCTTAGTCAAAGGATATGCGGTTACTTTAGCGGTTGGGGTGGCAATTAGTCTGTTTACGTCTCTGACTTGTACTCGCACTTTTCTGTTGTTATTGGTACTCGGTGTTCCAGCTTTACGCCAACGAACTAATTTATTTGCGCCAAACGTACCCAGTCTGACAGCAAAGTAATTTAGCTAAAATTTTAGATCTATTCCTTACTCCCGATTCCCTATGAAAAAATTCAGTGTAACCAAACAACGTAAATGGTGGTGGCTACTATCTACGGTGATGATTGTGGCAGGAATTACCTCGATGATTTTATCGTGGACAAATCCAGAAATTGGATCGCCATTACGTCGAGGACTAGATTTTACAGGTGGCTCGAAATTACAGTATGAACTCGACTGTTCAATTGCCAATAATTGTAAACCAATTGATATTGCTGCTGTCCGTGAGATCGTCAAAAATCAGGGGATTGCTGATCCAATTATTCAAGTAGTTGGCAAAGATTCTACGGGATTATCAATTAGAAGCAAAGATCTCAAAGTTGAAGCTAGAAGCAAATTAGAAGCGGCTTTGAGCGAGAAGATTGGTAAATTCGATCCCAAGAAAACCCAGAATGATACAGTTGGGCCAACTCTTGGCGCAGAATTATTCCAAAATGGCTTAATTGCGATCGGATTATCATTTGGATTAATCTTAGTATATCTAACCTTCCGATTCAAATTTGACTATGCTTTCTTTGCCTTTATAGCGTTGTTCCATGATGTATTAATTACGACTGGAGTTTTCTCGATGTTAGGTTTAGTTGGTGGGGTTGAAATTGATAGTTTATTTGTCGTGGCACTACTGACGATTATCGGATTTTCGGTCAATGATACAGTGGTGATATACGATCGAATCCGCGAGGTCATTAGTCTCCATCCAGACCAATCGATCGATCAGATTGTTGATGATAGTATCAATCAAACCATGTCTCGATCGATTAATACGACTCTTACCGTATTACTTACCCTCCTATCCATCTACCTCTTTGGTGGCGATACGCTCAAGAATTTCGCCCTATGCCTAATCATCGGCTTTACCGCCGGAGCTTACTCCAGTATCTTCATCGCCAGCACCCTATTTGGTTGGTGGCGTAAAAATCATCCGGTAACACCAAATCCAGCGGTAGTAACTTCTGAGTCTTAGCGGCTATGTCTAGATTGAATCCATCAGCACTCTCAGCAGCCGAATCAACCCCAGCAGTCGAACTCGATCCGATTTTCAAAGCCCAAATCGATAATCTCTATCGCCTAAATCTCTACGGTAGATGGCTGGTAATTGCCGCTCTGTGGCTGACAATTGGTGTCTACAGCCTGTGGGGACTGCGCTACCCGATTAGTTTGATTCAAGAAGAATTCACCTGGGCTACGGTCAAATATGGGCTGATTTGCGAACCGATTCCTGCTTTTGGTTTGTGTCTGTGTGTCGGGATGATGACGGGTACCCTAGTCTGGCAAAGTCGGAATATCATCTGGGGCATCCCCAAAAAAGAGCAACAGCGATTGACTCAGCAAGTCGGCAACATTCGCAAGCAAGGCAGCTCGCATCCATTGTGGAAGTGGGTGGTGAATAATTGATAATTGATAGTTGATAGTCGATAATTGGGAGTTGATAGTGAATGGTGGATAGTGAATAGTTGATAGATTATTTTCATACTTCGCACACCTCCCACACTCCCCACACACCATCCCCATGCACTCCCCCACTCTCGACACTCAACATCCGCCGGAACCAAAGCTCATCGATGCCTGTGTGCATTGTGGGTTTTGTCTGTCTACTTGCCCTAGCTATCGCGTCTTGGGGACGGAGATGGATTCGCCACGGGGACGGGTGTACATGATGGATGCCCTGAATCAGGGTGAAATCGAGCTTACCCCTGCGGTGGTGAGTCATTTTGATAGTTGCTTGGGTTGCTTGGCTTGTACGACTACCTGCCCGTCGGGGGTGCAGTACGATAAACTGATTACGTCGATGCGATCGCAAATTGCTCGCAATCATCCCCGCCCACTTGTCGAACGGCTATATCGCCAGTTTATTTTTGGTTTATTTCCTTATCCCAATCGCCTGCGGTTGTTACTGATTCCGCTGTTTGTCTATCAGAAACTGGGCTTGCAGAAACTCGTCAGACAGACAGGGCTAGTTGAAAAAATCTCGCCCCATTTAGCGGGAATGGAAGCAAATCTACCTGCATTATCCCTGAGTACGTTTCAAGATACTTTGCCCGAACTAGTTCCAGCTCAAGGAACACAAAGATATCGCGTTGGGATGATTTTGGGTTGTGTTCAGAAATTGTTTTTCGATCGAGTAAATCAGGCTACAGTGAGAGTATTGACAGCGAATGGTTGTGAAATAGTCATCCCCCAATCCCAGGGCTGTTGTGCGGCATTACCGCACCATCAGGGTGAAGAAGAGCAGGCAAAAACCCTGGCTCGACAGATGATTGATAGTTTTGCTCAGACGAATGTGGATGCAATCATTATCAATGCGGCTGGCTGTGGACACACGCTCAAAGAGTACGGAGAGTTGCTCCAAGACGATCCAAATTATGCTCAATCAGCGATCGACTTTTCAGCTAAAGTAAGGGATATTCAGGAATTTTTAGCAGAGATTAAACTTACCACTCCACTATCACCCATCTCTGACGAGCAACTCACCCTCGTGTATCAAGATGCTTGTCATCTGTTGCACGGTCAAAAAATCAGCGTCCAACCGCGCCAACTGCTCAAACAAATCCCGAACGTCACCCTCACCGAACCACTAGATGCGGCACTATGTTGCGGGAGCGCGGGTGTCTATAATATGCTCCAGCCCGAAACAGCCAACGAACTAGGCACTCTCAAAGTCAAAAATCTCGTCAATACCGGAGCAACAATTATCGCATCCGCTAATCCTGGCTGTACGCTCCAAATTGCTAAACATTTAGAATTACAGGGACATCAGACTAAAATTTTACATCCGATCGAGCTGTTGGATCTATCAATTCGGGGGATCAAGTTATCTGACAATTAACAATCCTAGCGATCAAGACATGTTTCTAATGATTTAATCAGGTAGGGCAATTCATGAATTGCCCATACTTGTGAGTACTATCCAACTACTGACACAACATTTGCTTCAACTTTGAAAATCAAATCGTTGTAGTCCTTATCGCCACCACCATAAGTATCTTCAAATGCGAATTTATTTGCACCCAAAGACTTGATGTGATCGAATCCATCAGCGTTAGCGAGAACGAAATTGAAGTAGACACGCGGTGCAGTTTTGGGGTCTAGACTATTCAAGACTTGATCGACAGTACCATCCGCAACGACAAAGGGCGCGTAGATATAGCCACCATCAAGATTCTGTGCAGAAACACCATCTCGATCTAGTTCTACACCCCGATTTACCTCCTTACTCCGCTGCAATGCTGCTATCATGTAGCCAGCATCACCAGGATTGAGATTACCAATTTTGCCAGAGGCATCATCGACGCGATACAGTCCCGCGTAGTTATGGTAGCTAGCGTCAGCACTAACTTCAGTAAACTTCGCATTGATGGTTGCGAAGGTTAAATCTGAAATAGCCGTCTGCGTAAAATCTCTGGTAAAGTCAATCAGATTGCTACCGGATTTGTTATCTTGGAGATTACTTCCAAGCAGGGGCAGAACTAGATTATTCTTGATGTCTAGTGCATTTAGATTTGGTGTTACTAGGTTATCATCAATAGTAGTAATAACATTTTGTTTGACCAGATCAGGGATGATATTTTGTACTGAAACATCAGGAGGGGTAGAATCGATCACTACGTCTCCGAGTTTGACATTTTGATTGGCAACAATTGAAGTAGTTTCTGATTGAATCACTACTCCATTGCGGCTAAATTCAACTGAATATTCACCAGGATTTACTAGTTGCTGATAGCCACCTGCATCGCCAACAGTCAGTGTTTGCGAAAAATTGTTGCCGACACCAGTAATTTTGACTTGGACATCACTGAGTCCCTCGCCAGCTTGGTAATAACCATCGCTATTTTTATCGTCATAAGCGACACCTAACATAAATGCTTTGCCGTCTAATGCGCTGCGATTACCAAAATTTTGGGTTACGACCATCGGACCGACATTCATTTTAGTGGTTGTGGCTGTTACCGCAACACCGACTTCCCGCAGATCTGTTGCCAACAAAGTGTCCCGATGTCCAGTTACGGTTTGGATTCCATCGATTGCTTCTAGTTCTGGAGTGTTGGGATCGTCGGCACCCCAATCGATCGCCAAACCAGCTTCAGCATATACAATTGAATCAACTGCGGCAAAAATGTTTTCGGCTACTGTTCCGCCTGTGCTGATATCGTAGCCAGCATCGGCGAGTCTGTCGATCAGTTTTTTCTCGCCGCTAACGTTATGAGATTGAACATCCGCAGCAATCATTGCTTGATTGTGGGCTGCGGCTGCTCGATTTAGTGCGCTAGACCATGCTAGCGGTGCTGCTGGACTCAGCTTGTCCCATTGGCTTCGCAGTGTAGCTCGATTAGTCCCAAATTGTCTGAGCGCGTCGTCAATAGCGGTGTTGGCGGTCGAATCGGATGAGTTGAGCAATAGTTCTAGCTCCTCAACTGGCGCACGTCTCAGCCGATTAATTAATTCTAGAAATTCTTGCTCTTGAGCTGTAGGATTTGACATGAGACATCCCGATGCATAAACAGTAGTGAATAGAAAAAATTAGGACTATATCAACTCTATCTTTCTAATCTATTCACATCCATTTACACCGATCGAACCCCGATTTGATAACCGAGAATTTACGGATCTTTGGCAACCTTTTCATGACCCGAATCAAGCTATCGCACCACAGCCACCTCTGACACTTTTTCCAGTGTCTTACGGTAAACTGCTTCGGTTTGAACAGCGATCTTGCCCCAATTAAATCTTTTGCTCAGTTCATCATAGGCATTGTCAGTTAGCCACTTGGCATAGCCAGGATTTCTAAGTACTTCCAAAATGCCCCACGCGAGGGAATTGCAATCCCACCGCCAGGTAACTATCCCCGTCTTGGTATGCCTAACTACTTCGGCTAATCCCCCAGCATCTGACACAACTACGGGTACCCTAGCCGCAAAACTTTCTAATGCCACAATTCCAAACGGTTCATACAGACTAGGAAATACAGCGCAATCAGCGACGGTTTGGAATTTGTCGAGATCTTCGTCGGACATAAAGCCTGTAAAAAAACATTTATCCCAAATGCCTAAATCCCAAGCCTGTTGTTTTAGCCCATCAGTATTGCCACCACCAATAAAGATCAGTTTGGCATTGCCACCCATTTCCCACAGTACTTTGGGGGCCGCATTTAGCAGCACAAATATCCCTTTTTCATAGGTCATTCGCCCGACATAATAGATAATTTGTTCGTGGTCGGCAGCAAATCTGCGGCGAAAATCCCAGAAATCAAAATCCTTAGGACGTTGTTTTTTCTCAGGGCGAATCCCATTGTAAATAATACTAATTCTTTCCCACGGACAGCGGAGGATCTGACCCACTTCTTGGCGCATGTATTGGCTACAAACGATCGTTTGCTTGGCTGTTTCCACCAGGCGGGTTTCCTGAGCGTGGACGTATTCACTGCTCGGATTGTGGATGCCGTTATGCCGCCCAAATTCAGTAGCGTGAATGGTTGCAACAATTGGGATCTGAAAGTTTTCGCTTAGGGCAATTGCGGTATCGGCGACCATCCAGTCATGGGCATGAATCAGGTCAAAGTCTGGAGCTAGTTCCAGTAACTTTGCCCCATATTTGCTCATGCTGTAGTTCATATTGCCAATCCAGTTGAAGATATCCTGGCTGAACCCCGCCACGGGAACGCGATGAACATAGATACCTTCGATAATTTCTTTGGCTGGTGCTTGACTAAACTCGACCGTAATCAGATGAATCTCATGACCTAGTTTCACCAGTTCTGGATACAGTTCAGCACCGTGGCGAGCGATTCCTCCCACAAGGCGCGGTGGAAATTCCCAAATGAGCACTAAAATTTTCATTTCTACTAGTTGTGCGATTATTCTCCCCTAGTTGGTAATCAAAATTTGGCCAGTTCGCTAAATTTCACTTGTGGTAGCCAGATTGATCATATTATATCTGGCTGGTGTTGGCTTCGTCGCTTCTTTTAGGTGTAATTACTCACAAATTTAGCTAGCCTGTCCATTCCTTTCTCGATCGTAATTAAATCGGTAGCATAGGAAAGCCGAATGTGGTCGTCTGCACCAAATGGTTGACCTGGGATTGCGGCGACTTGCTGCTGTTCGAGTAGCTGACTACAAAATTCTAACGATTTGATTTTAGTATTCCCGATATTCACAAAGATATAAAAAGCTCCATCTGGTTTGGCACAAGTCAAGCCTGGAATTTGGTGGAGACAATCTAAAATCACTTGTCGCCGAGTCGCAAATGCTTGGCGCATTGTCTCTACACAGTCCTGGGAGCCTTCTAGAGCCGCGATCGCACCATATTGAGCAAAAGTACAAACATTCGAGGTACTATGACCCTGAAGGGCACTAGCGGCTTCGATCAGCGCGACTGGAGCAGCCAGATAGCCGATCCGCCAGCCAGTCATCGAGTAAGCTTTGGCAAACCCATTGCTAATAATCGTTCGCTGGAAGATCTCTGACCCCAGAGCACCAATACTGACTTGCTCGACTCCATCGTAGATAATTTTTTCGTAAATCTCGTCGGATACAACTAGGATATCTCGATCGACAATTACTTTTGCCAATGCCTGTAATTCAGCGCGGGTGTAGATTACGCCCGAAGGATTGGAAGGAGAATTGAGAATAAATAACTTTGTCTTGGGCGTAATTGCGGTATTGAGCGCGTCAGCCGTAATTTTATAACCACTGCTACTATCTGTAGCCACAATCACCGGAACACCACCAGCCAACTTGACCATTTCGGGATAGCTCAACCAAAATGGCGCGGGGATAATCACCTCATCGCCTGGATTGATCAGTGCCATCATCAAATTGTAGAGCGAATGCTTACCCCCATTGGTGACAAGGATATTCGCAGCACTGTACTTTAAATTATTATCACGTTGCAGTTTATTCGCGATCGATTCCCGCAGTTCTGGCTCTCCCGCCGCCGCCCCATATTTGGTTTTACCACGATCTAGTGCTTGTTTTGCCGCATCTTTAATGTGTGCTGGAGTATCAAAGTCAGGTTCTCCCGCACTGAAACTACAGATGTCTTTGCCATCTTTTTTCATTGCTTTCGCCATTGCAGCAATAGCTAGGGTGACAGATGGTTGAATTTCAGTGATGCGCTGTGCCAATTCCATAGCTTTACAATTTCCCCAGTCATCTCGCCCAATGTCGTTACACTGTATATGTGCGAGTTGTCTTTAGTTTTTCTAATATAGTTCCCTAAGCGTCGTAATTATAAACCCATTTGGGAAGCTTTAGGCTTAAGAATTTGGGCGGTGAAATTCAGGCTTTGGGCGTTAGGTTTTAGGCTTTAGGTTCTTGTCAGAGGGTGGGCACTGCCTACCAGCTAGGTTTCAGATACAATCTATCTTTCTACGGATCTATTTACTCTTGACTAACCGTTCGATCTTTTTGATGTAATATTTATGGTTGCTGGTGCTTTTGTGACGATCGCAAGTATTAATTTTGATGTGGTGGTGGAATTCTACACCCAATTTTTAGGCAGCCAGCCTCAGCCACATCTGCCCCATGTCTATGCTGAATTTTCCGTTGCGGGATTGAAGTTAGGGATTTTTTGTCCTAAGCCGAGTAACTACGCTGAATTCCAACATCCTAGCCAGAGTGGGATGAGTCTATGCTTAGAGGTGGTGAGTCTGGAAGATTCGATCGATCAATTAGCTCAACTCGGCTATGCGCCATCAGGACAAATCACCACCGCATCCCACGGACGCGAAATCTACGCCTACGATCCTGATGGCAATCGGTTGATTTTGCATCAATCGTAGGTTGGGTTGAAGAATGTTGGCGGAGCCTCTCTGTCAAGAGACAACCCAACTCCCAACCCCAACCCCCAACCCCCAACTCATGAAACGCCTAGAAGTAGAACCCCGAACCATTTTAATCGGACTAGCTGGTAGCCACGGCTATGGACTAAACCGTCCCACATCAGATCTCGACTATCGGGGCGTATTCATAGCGGGCAAATCCTATTATTTAGGGCTAGATAAAGTCGAACAAAAAGATACTGGCTGGGATACCGAACCTGGAATTTTTGACTTTCTCACTGGTGAAAAAGATACAGTTATCTACGAGCTAAAAAAGTTTATTCAACTATTAGCTGGAGCCAATCCCAATATTTTGGAATTGCTGTGGCTCAAGCAATATCCAGTGCAAACCCCAGTCGGTAAATACCTGCTCGAACACCGACAAATATTTCTGAGTAAGCGAGTCAAACACACCTATTCCGGCTATGCATTTGCTCAAGTTAAAAAGATTGAATCTCATCGCAAGTGGTTGCTCGATCCGCCCCAGGAGAAACCAACTCCTGAAAAATTTGGTCTAATCGCTGAACGTCCGCTCAATCGAGAAGAACTCCATGCTTTTCTCGAATATCTGTATAGTTTAGTTCGCGGCAAGATTGAATATCTATCTGAAGCTCAAGAGCTACATCAATTATTAACTGGAGATATTGACTATAAGGGCTTGTTGAAACAACATAATCTGACTGATGATGTGATTGAATACACCCAAAATCTCACCAATAGTCGCGGGGATTTTATTAAGTTACTCCAAAAAAGTCAGCAGTATCAGAACGCCCTACGGGAATGGAATGCTTACCAATCATGGAAAACCAATCGCAATCCTGCCCGTGCAGGGATGGAAAAACAATCGGGATTCGATCTCAAACATGCGATGCACTGCATTCGATTATTACGCAGCGGCTTAGAGATCTTACAGTCAGGTGAAGTATTTGTCGATCGACAGGATGTCGGCGATGCTGATGAACTCAAAGCAATTTTACATGGAGAATTGACCTATGAACAAGTAACAAAGCTTGCTGACGATTTGG
>JANNBD010000489.1:0-11738 GCA_031385105.1 Chamaesiphon sp. OTE_78_metabat_374 | reverse complement strand
ACTATAAACCGCCTTATTATTGTCGTAGAGGTTGCGATTAGGGTTGTCGGCAGCACTACGGAGTTCGTAGAGAGTTTTGACGATTTGAGCGGAATTGTAGCCCTGTTTGGTGAGATAGTTGGTGAGGAGGCTATCTTCGATATTGCTGTTGTTGGGGCGATCTTGCCAATTGCCGAGGTAGTCGTAGCCAAGTTCGTCGCGAAAGAGGGTAATTACGCGGTTTTGGGTGGCTCGTTCGGTTTGTCCAATATCACTCATACTGCTGATTCGATCGGGGGTGTAGCTGAATATTACCTGAATTTGGAGCTGAAATTCTTGAATGTGAGTTTGGAAAAGGCTATTGACAATTAATTAGCATTAACATTGACAATTAATTGACATTTTGCTATCATTATATATAGGCAAAGCCTAGGGGTAGTCGTATGACTGCCGCAACTCAAAACCGCTCTAGTAGCGGATTTGTTGTTTCTAGGGGCGACTATCAAAACAGTAATATTTAATCCCTTGCGATCCAACTTTATCAGTGGGTAAACGAGAGTCAACCAAAATCGAACTTTCTTGTAAGGCGAGATAAGCTCGATCTCCTGGTCTATCTTTATTTCTAGCGACAGGATAAAGACACAGATCCGCAATCTGTAAAATAGCGTTGCTCTTACTTTTTCCGTCGATACCTCTTAAATATTTTGACAATTCATTTCCGGTTAATGGAGAATATTTTGAGGAATTGCTACTGTCAAAAGGATGACCAGTTTCTTTGATAGCCCTAAAATATACTTCCATTAAAGCATCTTCTCTTTTTCCAGCTTTTTCATAGTAGATCATTATTGATTCGTCAGAATCAGAAACATACTTTGCGGCTCGTTCGACTAAGATTGAGAACGCACTTTTCATCATCTCCCAAGTATCTTCTCCATACTTACCTAAATAGCGATCGAGATACCCCTGTCGAGAAACTACACAAGCATGAACGATGATCGGTAGAGAAGAGATAGTGTTAGTTAGATCTTCCATAAACTCATTTCTTTTTGCATCAGATAGTTTACCAAGCCATGCAAAATTCTTCTTTTTAGACCGGATTTCGTTACCGTGCAGCGGCGTATTTTCAGCAATGTTCCAGCGTTGCTTAAACTCTTTTACTTTATCTTCAATAAGCTGCTCATCTGCTCTCTTGACCAAAACTCCACCTAGCGCAAAGTAAGATGCTGTGTCTAATGGATTTGGCTTTGGGCTACCACTTTCATCGATAAACAGTGCAAATTCACTCTTCCTGTCTGTTGACATAATTATGTTTGTAAATTGACTAATCTAATTTTACCAGTTAAAAGTTCGTGCATTATCCCCTCTTTAAGTTGGCGGGTTTTGGTTAGTTTAGATTCGATCGATCCTATCTCTGCATCCATATCTAAAAGAATATTAGCAATCTCAACCGATTGTATTTAATGAAGGGGTATCGATGAGGTTTCGATCGACAGTAGCTAGTTGTAAATTGTAGTAGATGGCAGTAGCAGCAATAAATCTGTCGGCAGGATCTTGATGTGGACAAGCTAATTGACGACTCAAGATCGCAATTGCATTATTGAGTGGTGCTTCAGTGATTCCTAGTTCTTGGATGCCGTCATCGAGCCAAGTGAGGGGATTTGGCTGTAGAGAGAGTCGCCCTTTTTCGGCAAGGAGCAAAATCTCCCAGATACTAATGGGACTAAGCCATAGTTCATTTTCGGGATTGACAATTGCTGTATTGAGGGTTTGGGAGAGTCGTGGGTCGTCAAAGATGTACCATATCAAGATATGTGTATCGAGCAGGATTTTCATTGTAGGACTTCCCAAGGTTGCTCGATAGGAGAAACGATATCGCCTAAAATTTTGCCGCTATCTTTCATAAATCCAGCAGGGGGACGAGGCTTGAGATGTGTTGCACGGGAGATGATGAGGATAGGTTTACCTTCTTGTGTGACGGTTAAGGGTGTATTTGTCTGCTCGATTTCTAATAAAATTTGCTGGAGGGCTTCGGGTAGTTCGTTTATAGCGATCTGTGTCATTTGTTGAGCCTCTTAGATATTTGTTCGATCTACTAATCTAATTCTACCAGTTAGAAGTTCGTGCATCATCCCCTGTTTGAGTTGGCGGGTTTTGGTTAGTTTAGATTCGATCGATCCTATCTCTGCATCCATATCTGAAAGTATATTCGCAATCTCAATTTGTTCTTCTCGGTTTTCTGGAATAAATATCTTAGTCGAGTTGATAAGATTAGTATTCAAATTCATTTGCGATCCTGTTTGTCCATGCTTACTCCAATCATCTTCGATTAATTGCAACGTATAGAAAATAAATCTCATATCTGCTTGCAAGGCTTCAAAGACAACAAACCCATCATGTATGCAAGTATCAATCGCTGTAATAATTGGTCTGCCAACTGTTGCACAGATACTCATAATTAAATTATTACGAGCAACAAAACGACTACTTCTTACACCAATAGGGGACAACTTTTGAGTTGTTTCATAAAGGAATATTCCCGACTTTGTGATATCAGAAATACGAACCCATCCAATCTCAGAGTTTTCATCAAACCAAATAGGGCTATCAATAGGACGTGGTGAAGCACCTCTCAGAATATGCGCCAACTCTCCCAATTTCTTCTCTATTCGTCCATCCTTCGATCGCAACAACTCTTGCATTGCGCCTTGTTTGATTTGGCGTTTTTTGGTGAGGAGTCGATCGAGTGATTCGATCAGTGCATCAATATCGCTGAGGGTACATTCGATCGCTTCTTGTTCTGGAAGTGGTGGAACTAGCAATGGTACCTGTTCAAATTTTTCCTTGGGAAGATGTGCAATGCTAGTTTGAGTTATGAAGTCAGAGAGAAAACCTGTAGATACCCAACGCTGAAGAAAGCACAGCATTAGAAAGACGTTATAGCCTTTATTTGGTCGTAAACGATGTAATGCTTTTTGATAATAACATTCGTTTATTTGATTATTCCAAATAGCTGCACGACCAGATTCCCCACCTTCACAAACCAATAAATCACCTTTTTTGAGCCGAAAACGCTGGATGTCAGATGGTGTTAATGAAATAAGACCAATATCATCTATTTCAATATGCCCCCATTGGATTGCTCGATTTCCTAAATATGGTTTTGGTATACCAATATTTTTATCAGCATCAAGCATTTTTCCTAGTTGAATAGAAAACTCTTCACCAACTGTTGAAATTAACCAATCTTCTGGAATTATTCCAACCTCAGTTTGTTTATAGCCATCCTTTAGTTGAGAGTTAGTAATTGTTGTCGATCGATCTTGATTCATTTGTTTTCACCCTGTTTTGATGCTCAAGCAATTATTTCTGCCTCCGCTCTGGCATCGCCCTCGATTGAAATCGGGGCTAAGAGCAAAAGTCCATTGAAATGGACTAAGTAGATTCCGGCAGTTCTCTTCAGAGAACTTGAGCTATTAGCCCGTTGGCGTAGCCTTTCGGAACGAAATAATTCATTTCAGGGCGGTGTTGGTGCGGAGCAATTCAACTTTCAACTTCTTCCAACCCACTAGAAAACTCCGCTTCAATCTCTTCAATACTTGGTAAACTTCGATCGAGCGGTTCCGGTAACGCCCTCACCAGCTCATATTCAGCAATCCCAATCGGTCTATTCGTCCCAGACAGCGCATACTCAGCCACCAGCCGATTCTTGGTCTTGCACAATAATAACCCAATCGTTGGTCGATCTTCTGCCTGCTTGATTTGGGCATCCACCGCACCAAGATAAAAATTCAATTGCCCCGTATGTTCTGGCTTAAACTCAGTCGCCTTCAACTCCACCACCACATGACACTTGAGTCGAGTGTGATAAAACAGCAAATCGATAAAAAACTCATCTCCCCCCACTTCTAATCGCACCTGTCGCCCCATAAACGCGAAACCCGCCCCCAACTCCAGCAAAAATCTCGTGATGGACGCATTAAGGCATTCTCGATATCTCGCTCCTGCGCCTCATCGCCCAATCCCAAAAAATCAAAATGATAGGGATCTTTGAGTACCTGTACGGCTAGATTTGCCTGAGCTGATTCGAGCTGGCGGTCAAAATTAGTCAGAGCCGCACCTGTGCGATCGAATAGTCTATTCTTGATCTGTAGCTCTAACGTCGATCTAGTCCAGCCTTGAGCTACAGCTTCAATAGCATACCATTCTCGCTCGATCGGTTCTGGAACCTTGGTGAGAAGGATGACAATGTGAAACCAGGGCAATTGTGCAGCAGATTGCTGCACAACTTCTAAATCTGGGTATTCTTGGGCAAAACGCCGCATGTAACGAAGATTTCGACTCGATAGCCCCTTCATCTCTGGGAAGGACTCTTGCAAATCAGAGGCAAGGCGATTGATTACTTTAGACCCCCAACCTTGTTGATTTTGTCGATCGATAATATCACAGCCAATTGAATGATACAGGCGGATCTGTTCCTCGTTCATCGCCATTACCGCCCGCTGCCTAGCACTGCGAATCCGCTGCTTCAAACTAGCCAACCAGTCCCCATAATCTGGCGGTAATACCAGTGCCGATGCTTCAGAATCTTCCATAGCTCACCTCTATACTTCAATTCTCGATCTCTATTATCAATTGCGTTAATACTGAATATTATTCGATCGTATATTAACGAAACATCCACCCTTTCGTTAATAAGTGGAGTTGGGCGGGTTCGATCGAAACCCCATCTTCGCCAAATGACCCGCCACCCGCGCCTCCAATTCCGCTACCTGACTCACCAACTCCGGTAACGGCACCTCGTACCGCTCCGCCAATACCTTCACCCGCTGCGTCAAACCCTGACTCACCCGATCGATCTCACCCGCCACCGCAGCCCCAATCCGCGCCAACCATTTATCATCCACTACCAACACCCTAATCTCGGCTTCAGTCAGCATTGAATATCGATCGTATACCAATCGATCGATCTGCACTTCCGCGTCTTTAATCTCCTTCTTGAGGGCTGTCTGTCGATCGTTCAACTTCAACCATTCTTTCAAAACTTTCTCTTCTTCTTTTGCTTCTGCGTCCCCTCTAATTTCCTTAATTCGGGCGGTGATATTTGCTTTATTTACTTTTTCTAATTCTGAGAAGGCACCATCCTCGCCACTATGTTCTTCTTCTAATTCTTCCATCTGTGCTGTCACCGCTTCTAGATCGGTTTGTTGGGATTCAATTTCTGTTTGCTCTGCTGCAAAATATCGGGCTACTATTAATTCTTTAGGCACCAAATCACATGCCCAACCTTTATCAACTTCTTTGCCCTTTTTATTTGATTCAATTACCCGATATGTCTCTGCTTTCCAGCCATCGGTAGCAATCATGTAAACATCATCCTGCATGACCTCCGCCCAATAGTCGAGGAGATGCTGATAGATATCATATCTGTCGATCAAATCCTTGCCAATGTAATGCTCTAGCAGATCCTCAGCCAGTTTGCTGATTAATAGCTTCGGCTGACACCCGATATCTAATCCTTTGAGCATTACCGCACTACGCGATCGCCAAGCTGTAAATATTTCTGCCATTCCCGTCGAGAAAGCGACAAATTCAGGATGTTCAAAGATCGCTGCCTTAATCCCATCTTTGGGTACTGCTAAACTAAGATATGTGGATCTGTTCGGCTGAAATAATGATGCTTTTAACTGCGGACATATTGCCCAATATTTAGCCAATGCTTCCACATCTGCGATCGGAATTCCACCCTGGAGATGTCCGGCAATATCCTGAATATCTTCTACCTGCTGACTATCGATATAGCGGGGGATGTTCAGATTAAATTCATTTTTCTCGATCTCAGTCAATGGCACCATCCGCGAGAATTTAGCAATCTCCAATTGCTTGGTAAATACATCCACAATCCGGTGAATATCCATATCTCGCAAGCGGTTCTTATTCCCATCTTTCATATATCCCGCACTGGCATCGACCATAAAAATGCCCTGGCGACTCGCGGCATTCTCTTTGTCAATCACTACAATACAAGCTGGAATCCCCGTGCCATAAAACAAGTTCGCAGGTAGACCGATAATCCCCTGAATGTACCCCCGCCGAATCAAGTTGCGGCGAATCTCTGCTTCGGCATTTCCGCGAAATAGGACACCGTGGGGGAGGATGCAGGCACCTTTGCCAGTACTTTTGATCGATCGAACTATGTGCAATAAATAAGCATAATCACCCTGCTTTCCAGGTGAATTCCATAGGGCGTGAATCTTTCAAAGTTATCATTTTCTGGTGTCAAACCAGTACTCCAGCGTTTATCACTAAACGGCGGATTTGCGACCACATAATCAAAAGTTTTCAGATCGCCGCGATCGTCATTAAAGAGTGGATTTGCTAGAGTATTTCCCTGCTTGATTTCCGCCGTTGGGTTGTTATGCAAAATCATATTCATTCGAGCTAAACCTGCTGTTGCTGCATCCTTTTCTTGCCCATACAGCGACACTGGGGTACTCGATTCTTCCCCTACTTTCAATAGCAGCGAACCCGAACCACAGGTAGGATCGTAAACCGTCGTGCGGCTACTCGTCTGAGCGGCACGAATCCCGATCATCTGTGCCATTATCCGACTCACTTCCGCAGGCGTATAAAATTGCCCCTTACTCTTACCGCTCTCCGTCGCAAAGTGGCGCATCAGATATTCATAAGCATCGCCGAGAATATCATCCCCATCCGCCCGATTCTTGCTGAAATCGAGGGATTTATTCTCAAAGATCGCGATTAAATTGGTCAATCGATCGACTAATTCTCGTCCAGTTCCCAATTTCGTCGCATCATTAAAATCCGGCATGTCCGATAGACTATTTGCCTTCGCCAGTGGTGCGATAATCTTCTTGTTAATTGCATCGCCAATATCCGCCGTCCCCTTCAGAGCCACCAGATCCGCAAAACTAGATCCCGCCGGAATCGTAATCGGCGCAAAAGCTACCCCCGCATATTTATCACTCACATACTTGATAAACAACATCACCAGCACGTAATCCTTATACTGACTGGCATCCATCCCACCCCGCAGTTCATCGCAACCAGACCAAAGTGAGCTATAGAGTTCGGATTTTTTCAGTGCCACAGGATTAAGAGAGTTGAAAGTTGAGAGTTGAAAGCGCAGACTATACTAGCGGTTAGCCTGCCCATACCCTGTTTCATGTTAGTCCGCGAAGGCGGACTTTGCATCACTAGCGGCGACTTGAGTCGCTGACTAACCCTAATCCTCAATCCCTAAATTTGTATATTTCCCGCAACAATCAACTGCGCTCGATCGCCTGAATATGCTAGGTTTCTAGGTAGCTAAATCGATTCAACTTTAAATTCAATCCTCGTATATGACAGCTTTTTCCACCGACACCAAGTTTCTTCCCCCTACTGATGCGAAAAGTCGGATGACTCAGTTCATGCGGGATTTCCAAGATAGTGTCTGTCAAGGCTTGGAAGCAGTGGATGGTGGCGGTAAGTTTCAAGAAGAAAGCTGGGATCGTCCTGAAGGCGGTGGCGGTCGATCGCGAGTGATGAAAGAAGGTAATGTATTTGAGCAGGGTGGTGTCAATTTCTCAGAAGTTTGGGGCGATCATTTACCACCCTCAATTTTGAGCCAGCGTCCCGATGCGGCTGGGCATCGGTGGTTTGCTACAGGTACCTCGATGGTACTGCACCCGCGCAATCCCTATATTCCGACAGTCCATCTCAACTATCGTTACTTTGAAGCTGGTCCCGTCTGGTGGTTTGGCGGTGGTTTGGATCTGACTCCTTACTATCCATTTGCGGAAGATGCTAGTCACCTTCACAATACGCTCAAGGGAGCTTGCGACAAACATAGTCCCGATTTGTACCCGACTTTTAAGCTCTGGTGCGATGAATATTTCTATCTCAAGCACCGCAATGAGACTCGTGGCGTAGGTGGAATCTTCTTTGACTATCAAGATGGTCAAGGGGCATTATATCGCGGCCCTGACCCCCAAGGCCCTGCGGCTGAGTATAGCGACAAGATCGGTGTTCCTGCTCCGCGTACTTGGGAGGAGTTATTTGCGATTACTCAAGACTGCGCGAATAGCTTTTTGCCTGCATATGTGCCGATTGTGGAACGTCGTCGTGATACTGAGTATGGCGAACATCAGCGCAATTTTCAACTTTATCGGCGCGGACGCTATGTGGAGTTTAATCTAGTCTACGATCGCGGCACCATTTTCGGTCTTCAAACTAATGGACGCACAGAATCAATTCTGATGTCGCTCCCACCCCTAGTTCGCTGGGAATACGGCTATCAACCCGAACCCAATTCACCTGAAGCCGAACTCTATAATGTCTTTCTCAAGCCTCAAGATTGGGCAAATTGGAAGCCCTAGTTATACGCCGAAATCCTGATGGTGGGCAGTGCCCACCCTACAAATCTCCGTTAATATCCTTCAACCCAACCTACAAATCCAAAGCCCAAAGCCCAAAGCCTATTTATCCATACAAAACTGATAAAAAAACTCATTGTCCCCAAAAGACTGCTTGTTCGAGAGATTTTTGAGCCAGTTGTCATCGATTAATCTTACGCCGAGGGCAACGGCGTGGGAACGATCGATCGATAGTCGCTTGACGATCCAATCTACACCCTCTCGTCCAATAAAGCAGCGACGGTGGGGAAAGCGAAAACTTTGGGCGCGATCTTCGATTTTGACTCCTGATTTCGATCGCATCTCATCGACCAACTGAGCTAGGCTGAAGTACTTGACGATATCGGCTGCCTCTGATGCTATTTTGATGATGTACCGATCTTGATACCAGATCGTCACAATATCCCCATCTTCAACGAGAAGGCAGGCAATCACAGGTTCTGGATCGAGATAGTTGCGACGCATCTCATCGATCGCCACTTGCCTTTGCTGGAGCGGGAAAGAGTTACCACGGACAAATAAATTGCCTCCATAACTTACGCCCTTGACGATTTCTGAGGTAGTTCCAAACTGACGTACAAGTTGACAATAACTTACGTCTTGTGACTTGAGTAACATGCCACCTATTTCCTAATGGGACAAAGATCGAATTTGTGAGCAATACACTGACCTTAATACTAGTAAATATACCCCTCTTGGCGATCGATATTAACCAACCCAAAAATAATATCCTGCTATCAATTTAGCAGGATAAGTAAATCCACATAAACTCTAGATCTAAGCTTTCCTAGTTATATCCAGGCGGTAGATCTCGTTGGGCAAATGGTGCTACTCGACGCAGATTGTCCAGAGCATACTTGATATCGTCACCAGGATCGATCGCCACCCAGCCATCTGATGTAGCGATTTTTGTTTCAAAGTGCAGATGTGGGCCAGTGGAGTTACCAGTACTACCCACCCGTCCAATGACGGTACCTTGTTCGATTCTTTGACCTGCTTGAACAAAAATTTCAGAAAGATGTCCGTAGAGTGTCTGCTGGACACCATTGTGTTGGATCACGATCGTCTTACCGTAGCCACCTAGCCAACCGGAAGTCATGACAATCCCAGTTCCAGCAGCGACAACTGGCGCACCCATTGGCGCACCAATATCGATACCAGAATGGAAGCGACGACTACCTGTAATTGGATGTGTTCGCCAACCAAAACTGGAGGTCGTTGGCGCGGGGCTACTGAGTGGATAGATTAATGCCGCAGTAGCTTCACCTGTGTTGACAAAAGCAACTGGTGATTGTGAAGCTGGACGAACGCTAGGAATTGCTGGCACGCTGGGAACTGCTTTTGTTGCACTAACTTGGGGCAGGCGAGCAACGGGTTGAACAGCCGCTTGCCCATTGCGGGGTGCCAATACAGCAATTGCACTTGAGTCTCTGCCTGGTACGGGCGGTGTCGCTAAAGTTGCGGCAGGCTTGGCGGGGATTCTTTGAGCTGTTGCCGCAGGCTTCATTGGAGTCACCACGGTATTTCGGAGTCCTAGCAATGGCAGCACTTTTGGGGTGAGTGGCTGGCGTTGAGCTACTTGTGGTGCCGCAGGTTTTGTGGTAGCCGAAGTTGGGAGACTAGATCCAGATCCAGTTCTAGCAAAACGAGGTAAGGAAGGATTGGGGATATTGACAACTGTGGGTACAGCGCGATAGCCATCGACAGATCGATCTAGCTCTGGTTTGGATTGGATGCTAGTTGTCGGTGCTGATTGATTAATGATTTTACTAGGCTGAACCTGACTGGCAGTTGCGCTGACTACTTCCCGAACTTGGTTGGGAATGGTGCGACTGAGTGGAGCTGGAACGGCAATACTAATGAATTCTTCAAAAGCGGTTGGTTCTGAACTCGATTGATTGACACCAACAGTATAGTTTTCTGCGGCGAGAATGTCTGAATGCTGTGGGCGCGCAATTGTACCTGTGGGCAAAATTACGGCATCAGCAGGGGCAACTGCAATTGGGACTTCCCGATTGGGTAATGGAGCTGAATTAGTTTGAACTGGAGCTGGTTTTTGGGTCAGAGGAAGGTAAGGACCATATGTTTCCTGATCTTCGAGCTTCGTCGAAGCATCCCCAGTAGCTGGCGATGCAGCGGATTGGATAAATTCTGGTACATCAGTCTTAGCTGTAGGAACTGGTTGGATGTCTGCCCAAACCAGTCCAGTACTGCTAAGGAAACTGAGACTTCCTAGCCAAGCGACAATCTTCAATAGCAGAGGGCTGCGGAAAAAGATACTTAACCGAGGCCGCTGATCTGAATGATTCGATGTTTTTTCTGCCTTGCTGCTCATAGTTATTTTGATTTAAAGCATTCCAGTTCAGAACTATTCATTCGCCCTAGCATAGCAAGACTAATTAAGTGTCGCGTATGTCCAAAGTCACAAATCCTCGTAGCCCAATGTGAATGTACCAGGAGCAAGATACGTTTCCGTTTTCTCCGTGGCAGTTGTAAACTCGATGTGTAGCTCACCTTGCGGCGAGATTCCCAACACAGTTCCTGACTTGCCATTCACAATTACCGAGCGTCCACGAGCATTGAGTAGTTCTAGATAGTCCGACAGTAAACTGTCGATCGTTGCTGGATTGCAACGTTTATACCCACTTATAATTCCCCTAATCGTACAACTTGTTAACATCTCGATGGGAAAATTTGCGTAATTTGGCTGACGATCGTTACTGGGAGCTAAATTAATTGCTGGACTTACTACCGGATTGGCATAATTGATGCCAACGCCGACGATTGCTCTCTGAATTCTACCTTGAAATATCCGCGTTTGAGTTAAAATTCCGCCGAGTTTTCGACCCTCTAGGATGAGATCGTTTGGCCATTTGATCAGCACCTCAATGCCCTGCTGTCTCAATTGATCCGCAATTCCCCAAACTAATCCGATCGTTAGTTGATGCACATTTATAGCTGGTAAATCAGGTGAAATGGCCATTGACAAATACAGTCCACCTAGCTCTGAAGTCCATACCCTTCCTCGTTGTCCCCGCCCCGCTGTCTGAGTCTTAGCAATTACGACTGTACCTGAAGGTGCATTTTCTTCTGCTATCAATCGAGCTAATTTATCATTAGTCGATGTTAAATTATCAAAAATATGAATATCTACATCCAGTCCTAGATCGCGATCTTCAGCCAATAAGCTCAATATTTTTTTTCGTTCACGCTCTAATTCACTATCCACTATCCACTATCCACTATCCACTATTCACTAATTTTCACTATTCACCAATTTCCACTATTTCGGTATAATCAAAATCATTAGGACTATGCTTAATTAATGGATAACGAGTATTATTT
>JANNBD010000471.1:0-4441 GCA_031385105.1 Chamaesiphon sp. OTE_78_metabat_374 | reverse complement strand
CAATTTTGGTTGGATTCCCTTTTTCTCGACTGCACCTGGTGGCAGACAGCTTCTAGGTGCCTCTCTGGTACTAGCGATCATGATCCTCCCGACCATCATTGCCATCTCCCGCGACACTCTGACATCCCTACCGCCCAAACTTCGCCAGGGAGCCTACGGACTCGGTGCGACTCGGTGGGAAACGATCGTCCTAGTCCTGCTACCCGCAGCACTTTCAGGAATTGTCGGTTCGATCATGCTAGCCCTCGGTCGCGCCCTGGGCGAAACAATGGCGATGGCGATGTTGATCGGCAACGCCAATCAAGCCAATATCTCCTGGCTAGCACCCGCTTCGACCCTCTCATCGCTAATTGCCAATCAGTTTGGTGAAGCTAGCGGCTTGCAAAAGTCATCGCTGTTCTACGAAGCATTGATTTTGATGGTGCTCACCCTATTGGTAAATGTCTTCGCCCAGACACTAGTTAGCCGTTTTCAACAGGTTGAGTAGGTTATTTCCATTAAATTTCTAAAGCCTAAGACCTAAAGCCTAAAGCCTAAATTTATGACTCCCTTATCACCTCAATCCGACTTATTAGGTAGCGAATTTGCCGTCGCCCCCAACCGAAAAATATTCGGCAAAGTCATGACGGGAATGGTGTTTGCCTGCGTTGCCATCTCCCTAGTGCCCCTTGCTTCCATCCTGTTCATGGTAATCGCCAATGGGCTTGCGGGATTTTCGCCAGCCGTTTTCACCGACCTCCCGCCAGCCGCCGGAATGCAAGGTGGGGGCTTACGCAATGCGATCGTTGGTACATTAATCACCTGCCTGATCGGTGGTATAATAAGCGTACCATTTGGCGTATTAACCGCAATTTACACGATCGAATTTAGTCAAGGTAACTGGATCTTTCACCTTGTGCGCTTTTGTACAAACGTGTTGAGTGGCGTGCCCTCGATTATTGCAGGGCTATTTGCCTACGGGATTGTGGTGCTGATGACTGGCAGTTTTTCGGCTGTAGCTGGTGGTGTTGCGCTATCTGTGCTGATGCTACCAACGATCGTGCGGACAGCCGAAGAAGGGCTAAAGTCTGTGCCAAAAACTACGCGGATGGCGGCTGTGGGGATTGGAGCCACCAACTTTCAAAGCGTCACCCAGATCGTTTTACCTGCGGCAATGCCATTCATTGCAACAGGCGTAACACTAGCGATCGCCAGAGCCGCCGGAGAGACAGCCCCGCTGCTGTTTACCTGTCTGTTCAATCAGTATGATGTCCAAGGCGTGTGGCAACCGACAGCAACTCTGTCTGTTCTCATCTATAACTTTGCGATTTCTCCATACAAAAACCAACAACAGTTAGCATGGGTAGCCGCATTAATTATCCTGGTAATAATCCTCGGCATTAGTATCGTTGCGCGGGTCATTTCTCGTCGTAAGGTTTACTAGACTTTTATACCAGTGTCATTAGGGATTTTACTCGATTCTCCACGGGAGACGCTCCGCGATCGAAAATAACCTATTTAATCCAAAGTTAGGATAGGATCTAAGTAGATATATAAATTCAGCCTTATTTTCCCCGAATCAATATTTAAACCTACTTCTGAAGTGCGATCGCACTTTATAACCTCTCATCACTATTTTTATGGTAGATACTCGGACAGACAAGGAAATCATCATCAAGACAGATAACGTCTCCATCTTTTATGGTGCTTTCCAAGCGGTTCGGAATGTCTTTCTAGATATTCCTAAAAATAATGTGGTCGCTTTTATCGGTCCATCTGGTTGCGGTAAAAGTTCCCTACTGCGCTGTTACAATCGCCTCAACGACCTGATTCCAACTGCCAAAGTCCAGGGTCAAATCACCTACAATGGCACCAATTTATACGATCCTCGCATCGATCCCGTCGAAGTCCGCCGCCGGATCGGGATGGTATTTCAACAACCAAATCCGTTCCCCAAATCTATTTACGATAATGTAGCTTTTGGTCTAAAAATCTCTGGCTTCAAGGGGAATATCGACGAACGAGTCGAGCAGTCTCTCCGCAGAGCAGCACTGTGGGATGAAGTCAAAGATAAACTCCAGGCAAGTGGACTGTCCCTCTCCGGTGGACAACAGCAAAGATTGTGTATCGCACGGACGATCGCCGTCGAACCGGAAGTAATCTTGATGGATGAACCTTGCTCTGCGTTGGATCCAATTTCGACTGTCCAAATTGAGAACCTAATTCACGATCTTAAAGAAAAGTTTACGATCGTCATTGTTACTCACAACATGCAACAAGCGGCACGAGTATCCAATAAAACAGCATTTTTTAACGCTGGAGCTGATGAGGGCGGTAGTCGATTTGGCTACTTGGTTGAATACGATGATACCCGCAATATCTTCGGTTCACCCAAACAAGAAAAGACTCAAGAATACATCAGCGGCAGGTTTGGTTAGATGAATCGAGTAATTTAACTAGAATATTTATACTTTAGGGTGGGCACTCAGCTTTGATGCTGGGTGAGTAACGTCTCGATCGATTGTTGAGCTGTTTTCAAGCGTTGCGGATCGCTTGATTGGGCGACCCAGG
Source organism: Chamaesiphon sp. OTE_78_metabat_374 (assembly GCA_031385105.1). Classification (GTDB taxonomy): domain Bacteria; phylum Cyanobacteriota; class Cyanobacteriia; order Cyanobacteriales; family Chamaesiphonaceae; genus Chamaesiphon. The sequence continues at coordinate 1,891 of JANNBD010000471.1, read as the reverse complement.
CGGCCAACTCATTCAGCGCACCATTTACCAAATGAGCAAAGCATTCAGCATCAATCTCGACCAGCTTGCCTTCAGCAACAGCGATTTGAATTGACCGATGTAGCAACTCAAATCCGTATTGGTCAAACTCCACCAATGTCTCTGCGGCTAAAACAGCGGGTGCTTCGATCGACACTAATCGTCGCAGATCCTCCCGTTGAGCAATTTCTAAGAATGCCTGACAACCGACCACCAACTGCTCCCAATTGTCGTCTAGGGGTTGAACTTTGGCATGGATATAATCGGTAATCTCAGTATAGGCTTCTGCCACAACTGCCTTAAAAACGCCCAGCTTATCGCCGAATTGGTGATACAAAGCTCCGCGTGTAATGCCTAGCTCACTAATAATCTCTTCGGTGCTAGTTGCTGCATATCCTTGCGTTGCAAATAGCTGGCGCGATTGATCGAGAATTGCCCTACGAGTCTGCCTAGTTTGCTCGGCCTTGGTCAGTTTATTCGGCATAGCATTTTATTCAACATTCGTACAGTATGTATCTTGACAAAATGCCAAGCAGTTTTATAATCTAGATACATACAGATTGTATCTTTTATGAAGAAAATCCTCAAGGAGGCTAGGATGACAGAGGAGCAAAGATGAGAGAGCAAAGTTGGTACATCGCTCTACTAATCGGTCTTATGTGTCTAGTTCGGTTCAGCCTGAGTGCAGTTGGCTATATCGATCCACTGTGGTTGATGGCGCAACTGAACATCTCGATCGATGCCAATATCCAAATGCCTTACATTATCCGCGTGTGGGCAATTAGAGATATCGTACTAGCGATCCTCGTGGTGATAGCCGATCGCCAAACGGTGAGGATGCTGTTATTAGCCTGTATGGCGATCGATGCTACTGATGTTATCTCAGCACACTTAGGCGGTGTTGCAGGTTTATTTAATGCCTCGGAAACTCGATCGCTACAGCTCACGGCGATCGCCGCCCTAATCCCAGAAACGCTCGCGTTAGTTTTACTTGTTGCTCAGAAAAGATCTGAGCAGATTAAAATTAGTAAAAACTAGAGCATAAAGCTGGCAGATTTTCAGTAGTTTAGATTTAAACGTTATTGATTTATGAAACTCGAAGAAGTAGTGCCTTGGGGCAGAACTCTCACAGAATACCAGTTAATGTTCGATCTGTCGGCGCAAGATCTCAACTCGAAAATTTTGGGCTGCGGTGATGGGCCAGCTAGCTTCAATGCCGAAATGACAGAGTTGGGGCACTCAGTGGTATCAATCGATCCAATTTATCAATTCTCTGCCACACAGATCGAACAACGGGTGCGAGCTACTTACGATCCAGTCATTTCGCAGGTCAGGCAAAACCCTAGCCGCTATATTTGGCAGAACTTCCGCGATGCTGACGAGCTAGGGGCGGCTCGTCTCAAGGCAATGGAGAAATTTTTACTAGACTATGAAGCCGGAAGAGCTGCTGGGCGATACTTATATCAATCTTTGCCTAGTTTAGAATTTGCTGACCGCCAGTTTGACTTGTGTATGTGTTCTCATTTGCTCTTTTTGTATTCAGACCAGCTATCGTTAGATTTTCATCTGGCGGCGATTGATGAACTGCTAAGGATTTCATCAGAGGTGCGAATTTTCCCGCTACTAAAGCTTGATTGTGAGCCATCCCCATATCTAAAAGTGGTAATAGAAAAATTATCAACGCAAGGTTTTGATGTCCAGGTGAAAACTGTTGCTTATGAGTTCCAGAAAAGTGCAAACAAAATGTTGAGCATTAGTCGTTAAGCTATCTTCACATCAGAATGCCGATGTACACCGACCGCTTGCGATAGATTAATATTGCCCTGCACACTTTCATCACCAGGTAAAATAAACCCTTCCAAAATCTGCTAAA
>JANNBD010000469.1:0-4824 GCA_031385105.1 Chamaesiphon sp. OTE_78_metabat_374 | reverse complement strand
AAATTTTGTAGATAAATATTTCCCAAATAGATTTCTCAAAAGTCAAAAGCACAATACTGTTACTAGAATTTGGTTTGAGTCGATCTCAGTAGGTGTGATACTCGCGTTGAGAGAAAATAATAAGCTTGAGCCTAAATCAATGAACTGGCTTCAATCATCAGAATTCAAACAATATACTGCATCAAGAGAAGGTACAACTCAATCTACGGTAAGTAGACGAATTGAATATGTAAGAGACAGACTTTTAGATAATGAATAGTTTATTATTTCAAGATTTTAATGAGAGATCGAAAGAAGTTAGTCAATACTTTATTTTTTTGAAAAATTTAGAACAGGAAAGTATTAAGTTAAGTATGGGAAGCAAGCAAAATGCTCAAAAGACAAAAGAGATCGATCCAGATCTATTGAAAACATTAAAAGCAAGTGGATTTTTATTATTGTATAATTTAGTAGAAGCAACAATGAGGAACTCAATCGAATCAATTTTCGACGAGCTTAAAAAAGAAGGTGTTTCTTATGACGAGATTAGACCAGAACTCAAGAAAATAGTTTTGAAAAATATTAAAAAGAGAAACCCAGATAAAATCTATTTAAGTATCCAAACTATTTCCATTGATATCATTAGTGCTGGATTTGATAATCAAGATTTATTTTCAGGTAACATCGATGGTCAAAAAATAAGAAATACTGCAACTGAGTACGGATTTTCGTCTATTACTGATGCTAGAAAAACTAACAACGGTGCAGACTTACTCAGTATTAAAGCAAATAGAAACGACTTAGCACATGGCTTTAAGTCATTTACAGAAGTGGGAAGAGATAAGACAGCAGATGAGCTTCTAACAATAAAGAGTAACATCGTTAGATATTTGAGGCAAATACTACAAAATATTGAAACATATTTAAAAAATAGAGAGTATCTAGATCTTCCTATTGTTGATAATCCCTGATTTAGCCATTCCCGCTCTGTAAATTAGTTATTTAAGTTACAAATCAGAGATTATTTCTTGATATTGATCAAATCAGTCAAGATATTATCTAAACCACCATTGACTTGGATTCGATCGATCTTCTCGGCAATTCGCTCTAATATTTCCAACTCCTTTAATCTCAACGCAACGGGATTTTCTTCCATCACCTTGGCCGTATTGAGCATACTGCGGGTGGCGGCGGTTTCCTCGCGACGGCGGACGACGTTGGCTTGAGCGGCTTTTTCGGCTTCGACGACTTTGCTGAGGATGGTTTTGATTTCCCCAGGTAAGATGATGTCCTTCACGCCGACGGATTCGACAGTTAGGCCATAATCGGTTGTTTTGGTGTGAATATACTCGGCAATATCGCGATCGATCCCGCCTTTATCTTCGAGCAATCCATCCAATGTCCGATCCCCGACGGCACTTCGCAGGGCAAATTGCAGCTCTTTGTATAGAAATCCACTAATGTCTACCAAATTATTCATTGCTTGGAGCGGATCGCTAATTCGATAGCCTGCCGTCAGATTCAACCGTACAGGGACTTTATCTTTAGTCAGAATTTCCTGTCCCGATACCTCCATCGTTTCCAGGCGCATGTCTGTCACCGTCGATGTAAACGATCGATTAAATGACCACCAGGCATGGATCCCCGCTGGGAGCTGACTCTGGAACACTCGATCGAGATAGACAAAGCCCAGATGTTGAATCGGGACTTCACGGATATGCAGGGCATCATTGCAAAGCTGTCTGAGTGAGTCACTACCACAGACTAATTCAGCAACTAATTTGGCTGGAAGTTTAGCATCCTGGCTAATATCGATCGTTTCAACTGTCACGCCTTGCCAAAATAATTTGCGACTCAAGGGGGCGATAATGGCGATCGGTTGTTGACGTTCTCGGACGATCCCCACCTGTTGGACGAGTGTTTCAGCGACGGTACAATATTGAGCGATGAATTCAGGATGTCGATCAATCAATACATCCTGATCGGGAAAATCGGGATTGAGATTGAGGCGATTCAGGATTTTAAATTGCAGATCTTTCGCTGATGCCCAAAATGCATATTCGCCTGTACCCAACGGGCGCACGAAATTGTGCTGAAGGTACATCAAGCCAATCTCTGATTCAGATACCTGAAACTTCTTCACGCCACTGAGGGCAATGCCGCGTGTTTTTTCCACCAATGCGGTGGGTAATTCGATATTTTCAGATAAGTTAAAATAATCAACTTTAACGGGGATAAATCCTTTCCAAAAAGCGCGGAGTTGATTTGGCTCAACGGTAATCCAGCTCTGACCGATTTGGAGGAGTGCCACTCGATTAAATTCAGTTTTGACGATTGTGAGATGCTGTTCTAATTTCGCTCGATCGGTCTGTAATAGTAATTCTAGATACTCAATGTGAGCTTCGGGCTGATTAAGATCGTAGGCAGTGACGCGCCAATTCCAACCAAAATAGCGATGAATTCCTGGCTCTAAAATTGTCTTAAAATCGCTGCGATTATAAAGAATGCCCCGTTCGTTGGGCTTAATGTAGAAAGTCTTGAACATTTAATTTTGTGGGTGCTGCTACTCGCGACAGTACCGGAATGATGATAAATTACGCGCTAATTTAGCTCTGTAATTGCTGGCGTTGTTGACAGCTTTTATGACGGACGATCGGTTGATTATTGATTGGATTAAGTTAGCTAGAAATTAGACTAATCCTCGGATCGATCTAACTTTCCCTACACATACATCGTTCGACTTGCGATCAAAGGAAAATACTCAAATCAATAATTAAGATCGATCGCGCTAGCCCAAAATCTGCGGCGATATCGCCCAACGCCAACTTTCCAGAGTTTGAAAAATAATGGACTCGAACCATCTTGGGATTGCTCCCGTACCTGCGGGGATTGCTCCCCATATTTTGGCTTGCGCCGCCTTAGCTGAAGTAAGGTGCCTAAATTAACCTTTGGCTTGGTTTGGCAAAAAGTGCGGGAATCGAACCCGCTACACGTCAATGATGAGTTGACTGCTCTATCCAAATGAGCTAACTTTTGGGAGTACGATCTGGGACTCGAACCCAGCCTCGACCGAATATCTTCGGGTGCTTTATCCAACTAAGCTAATCATACGGTAGACAAATAATCAGGCCGACGGTACACGCTCAGACCAAAGGCTGGCGTACCAGGCGGATGTTTAAAATCAGCACCATAGTCAGCAATTTTATTGATTGTCTATTTACCAGCGTAACATACGGCGACCGCCAACTAGACCAAGCATTTGATGTTGTCAGTTCAGACACCTAATTACTCGTTGGTGGTAGGGTCGCGTTTGCCCTGCAATAGCCGCGCCGCGAGGTAATCGTCACTATCAGCCAAATTGACCGCTCATTGAAGTTTTAGCTGCTTGAGCCTGACTAGCAACTGCTTGGGCATCTGCTTCATAATCGATCGTCATTTGTGCTGGTTTACAGCGTTTGATTGTGACTTGAATACCCTGAGCGGACTCAGATTCCAAGTCTTCAACATAACCAATTTTAGCTTGATCAGCTTCGACTGCGCTGGTGAACGGCCCAAAGTAATAAGTACAATGAGGTCGTTCGGTGGTGATTTCAACCCACCAAGCTTGTCCGACGAGGTGAAGCGCGCTGCTCCAGATATCTTGAATGTTCATTGGTTTCGATTCCGCTGATTCAAAAGAGGTTGATAAGTTGAGAGACTTGGATCATTGTCTTAAAGAATTATCTAGCCCCTAGATACTCAATAAGCCCAAAATAACTGCTTAACGCTCAGATAGCCGTAACGTATTTGACGATCGCTGACGAGATATTTCGTACAGGCACATAGCGGCAGCATTCGCAACGTTCAAGCTGGGGGTTTTTCCTTTGAGTGGAATCGAAACCAGATGATCGCATCCTTTTTGAGTCAGCAAGCTCAATCCATCGCCTTCTGAGCCAATTGCCAACACAACAGGTCGTCGATCGGTAAAATCAACGGTATGGATCGCTTGCTCGGCTTCAGCCATCGTGCCATAGATCCAGAAGCCTGCTTCCTTGAGCTGAGTCAGGGCACGACTAAGATTGACAACACGAGCAACGGGCAAGTGCTCTAGTGCTCCAGCGGCTACTTTCAGGACAGTAGAAGTGATCCCCACCGCCCGACGTTGGGGGATTACCACTCCTTGTGCGCCCAAGGCTTCGGCGGTTCTGACGATCGATCCCAGATTTTGGGGATCGGTGATGCCATCGGCGACGACGATAATTGGGCCATCAGTGGCAGCTAAGGCGCGGGTAATTAGCTCTTCGATTTCGAGGTAATCATGAGGTGCGACTTGAGCGACGATCCCTTGATGATTCCCGCCATTGGAGAGATAACTCAACCGCTGGGCATCGACTTCATCAACGACGGTACCATTGGATTTGGCTTGGTCGATGAGCGTAAAAAAGCTGGGGTGATGACGGAGTTTGGACAATACCCAGATCTTGTTAATTTGGCGTTCTTTTTCGATCGCCGTAAAGACCGAATGTTTGCCAAATAGGTAATCTGTAACTTCTTCTTCGGTGATTTCTGGTGCAGGGGGATCTTGCCAGCCGCCGCGATTGTTGCGGCCACCGCCAGCAGAGCGATCCTGCCACTCTTTGGGCTTGCCGGAACTCCGACTGTCTGAGAACCGTCGATCCCCAAAGGATGATGATCTGTCATCTCGATTGTAGCTAGGTCTATCGCTAAAAGAAGATGGGCGATCTTCCCGATTATTGTAGCTAGGTCTGTCGCCACGTCCTCGATCATCTCGACTACCAAAACTACTGCCGCTACCACGACGATCTCCCGCAGCATCATCTCTACGGGGCTTATAACTGTCTGTAC
>JANNBD010000454.1:0-4123 GCA_031385105.1 Chamaesiphon sp. OTE_78_metabat_374 | reverse complement strand
TGTTGCTGGAGTCACACCGCACAAGCGTTTGAACTCTACAGGCTCTAAATTCTTAGCTTGTTTATAACTCACTTTCAATTCGTTGAATTTACCTCTATTTTACAACTTTCTTCGACTTTTGCAGGAGGTCTGCTTATGGTGGGGGCAATTGCTGGAATTTCTCTAGTTGTCGGCGGGATTGGCATTGCGAATATTATGCTGGTTTCGGTAATGGAACGCACCCGCGAAATCGGGCTGCGGAAAGCCGTAGGTGCGACTAGCGGCGCGATCCTCGACCAATTTTTAATCGAAGCGTTGGCGTAGCCTCTCTGCAAGAGAATCGTCATTGCGACTATTGGCGGCGCGATCGGCATTGGGGTTGGGATCGCCCTAGCTTTTGTGGCGGCTACCGCATTCAAATTCCCCTTTATTCTCCCCTTATGGTCTGTGGTAGTCGGTTTTGTCCTGTCGCTAATTGTCGGGGTGTTAGCAGGCGGTATCCCCGCCCGTAATGCTGCCAAATTAGATCCGATCTTGGCTCTACATGGGGAGTGAGTGAATATGAGCGCGATGATTTATCTAGAAAATATTACCAAAACCTATCACTTGGGGGAGATTGATGTTCCGGTGCTCAAGCAGATCGATCTATCGATTCTCCTGACGGAGAGGCTACGCCAACGAATCCGGCGAATATGTGGCAATTATGGGTGCTTCAGGTTCAGGCAAATCCACCCTGATGAATATTATCGGTTGTCTCGATCGCGTAGCGTCGGCCTAAGCCGAATCGACCCAGCAGTGGGCTATATCTCCTAGATGGCACCAACCTTACCACGCTCGATGATGACGAACTTGCCGATATCCGCAATCAGTATATTGGATTTGTGTTTCAACAGTTCAACCTCCTCCCACGGCTGACCGCATTGGGGAATGTCATGCTGCCGACGATTTATGCCGATGTCTCCCATGCCGAGCGGATCGAACAAGCTACGGAGGCGTTAGTAAAAGTCGGTCTGAGCGATAGGCTTCAGAATCGCCCCAATCAGCTCTCTGGGGGGCAACAACAGCGGGTGGCGATTGCTCGTGCCCTAGTCAATCATCCCGCTTTAGTCCTTGCGGACGAGCCGACTGGCGCGTTGGATTCGACAACTTCTTCAGAGATCATGGATTTGCTAACTGAGCTAAACCAACAAGGCACGACGATCGCCATTGTCACTCATGATGCCAATGTTGCGGCCAGAACTGGGCGGGTAATTCAGATGGTGGATGGGGTAATTGTTGAAAATGCTCACAACTTTCTCAAACTCTCTTTGTAGAGTGATTGCAGTAGGTGATTAACTAGATTTCAATCAATAGGAAGTTAATATGTTTCACAAAATTTTGGTAGCAATCGATCACTCAGAAATGAGCCATGATGTGTTTAAAACCGCACTCGATATTGCGAAGGCAGATCATGCCGTCTTGGTACTTTTACACGTTCTATCCTTCGACGAACGAGATAATCCATCGATGCTGATGCCGACAGGGTTAGAATATTTTCAAGCTGCTGACACTAAGGCATTGGAAATGTATCGAGATCGGTTGCAAAACGCAGAACAAAAAAGCTTGGAGATCTTAAAATCGCTAGCAGATCGAGCCACTGCTGAAGGCATAAACACTGAATTTCACCAACTAGTGGACAGCCCCGGCCGCAGAATCTGTGAATTTGCTGAAGCTGAGAAGATCGATCTGATTGTGATGGGGCGCAGAGGTCTATCTGGTGTGAATGAGTTTTTGATGGGCAGTGTTAGCAATTATGTCCTTCATCGTGCTCCCTGCTCTGTACTGATTGACAAAAAGTGATGCGATCTACCAACTATCTAGAACCTTCAGCTAACTAAGTTGTCCACTCCAAGATTACTTTTTCTTACTCCAGAGGCTGTGCCGACGATCGAATCATGCGATTGATTAAAGACCATAATCCCACACTTTCCCCAGGCATCAATCACAGTTGGATCGATGCCTGGGGACGTGCGGATGTTAGGAGCATTTATCAAATTTCTCATTATTCAGATGACCGGACGGATGACTAATGGCATCAGTAGTGAAAAGGAAATAAATTTACCTCGTCAGATATTAGTATCTTCACGAGTTTCTCATATTTTCACCATACAGTAAGAAGTAAGCAGCCACTAAACTTATTTATTCAGTGTGTACCTTAAATCCATATTCGTATCAAGAGAGGTCTCCTATGTTTTTACTACATCGACCGACTCAAGTGCTAGTTGAAATTCTCGAACTCAGTGATCTTTTTGATCCCTTCAAAACTGAGGTGCTTGGCATGGCTCATGCTGGCGAAGAACTGCAAGATCCCGCCTTATTTACTAAAGCAGAAATGGGATTTCCGTCTGAAGAATCATTGCCGATCTGCTGGCTAGATGGTCATTATCGCGAACATCTTCACCTCGGACAACACCAGATGGCAATCTCATAAAGATAAGCCTATCGTGAGGTAATCGCCAATTTCCCAATCCCAACTTAACAAATTCTGGGTAATTGCTCGCCACTCAATAGATCGATAAAGCGAGTAGTGCCCAGCTTACTGTTGAGACTCACAGCGGGAGTAGTGGATGTGACAACTTTCAAGAACATTGTTTCGATTAATTGGTGCATTAGTCTTCCCCACCGCCATGTGCCATTAAAACGGTGGGATATTGTTGCAATGAAATCGGGCAGGAAACGTCATTCGATCGTAATTGTGCCAGTCATACCTGCTTCCGTATGTCCAGGAATCGTACATCGTAACTGATAATTTCCTGGTTTCATCGGTACTAATACCCATGCCGCAGTAGTATTGGGACGTAATTCCAATTCTTGAATCGCACCTTTGATTTCGACATTGCCAGCATCGACTTTTTGTATCCAACTATTGCTGGCAAATTCCCGCGCTGTGAAATAATGTTTTTGAGGGCTGGAATTAGATAATAATAATTTGTATTTTTTGCCTGCAACTAATTGCACGCGATCAGGAAAGAATTTGAGTTCGTTGGCAGTATTTCCCAAACTAATTTTCAGCTCGATCGGTTTGACAATTGGTGTCGGAACTGCCAAAACAGGCATGATTTGAAAAAAGCAAATCGCGATCGACACGACCAGGCAACAGCACCAAAACTTGAGACCGTCGATTAGAGATCGCATAATTATTATCCCCACTCATTTTCAGGCATCATCGAATGTAACTCTACCATACTGGGATTGGGATGAAAAAAAGTGAAAATATCGCTAAAGCTAACAAGATGAGCAAGCTACGTTCTATTAATTTATTGTCAGTTCGCTTTTCCATATGGGATCTACTCTCTTTGCTAAACAATAATTGGAATTTTTTTAATCTTCATTCTTAAACTACATCTAAACCGTGAGTATCCTGTGAAGATCTGCGTTCTGAGATATTACGACCGATGCTTTCAGTCTGGATTGCTGCACCCACGGGGGAACAGAATTGTTAGCCTTGAGCATTAAAGGCTTCATGGTAAGTGACGATGCCAGTCGGAATTTCTGCGCCGAACGAAATGGCTTGGAAGTATTCAGGTGGAATAGCGAGAAGAACGAGTGCTGGCTCTGGCTTAAAGCCAAAGCGATGATAGTAGTTAGGGTTGCCCACCAGGACGCAGCCAGCGGCTGCCAGCTTGTCTAACTCGACTAGTGCCCGTTCCATGAGTTGAGAGCCAATTCCCAGACCTTGGCGATCCGGTGCTACAGCTATGGGGCCAAGAATGTACCAGCCACTACTACCATCGGAGATCGAAACCGGAGAAATTGCCACATGTCCGACGATCTCGCCACGATCCTCAGCGACCAAGGATACAGACAGCATTCCCGCCTTCCGTAAGGCGTTAGCGATGAACTGTTCGGTGTGGCTGGTGTGTGGGGCGTTGAGAAAGGCTGCTGCCGTTACTGCCGCGATCGCCGTAACGTCTGAGGGTGACTTGCTGCGGATCTTGATGGTCATTGCGATAGTGCTCTAAAGGCTAAAGATTTCCGCAACGTCCATCAAACTCCGGCGATCGCCAAGCAAACTCGGACATAATCGAGTCACGTTAATACTTTCAGGCTAAATGAATACTATGAGGAACTCGTGAGGAACAGCTATATTCCTGCCAACTCTCGC
>JANNBD010000441.1:0-12532 GCA_031385105.1 Chamaesiphon sp. OTE_78_metabat_374 | reverse complement strand
TGATTGTTAGTCCGAGTCTCGCTATCTAAACCCGCATGATAGGGGACTACTTGAATGCCATCTTGCTTGAGTTTAGCTGTTAATTCGTCTACTTTTTTCCGACTCAAACAGTAGATAATTCCCGAACCTTCAGACTGCTTAACTTGCGCTAATAATTCCTTGTATGGCGTGGTGCTTTTGCGCCGCACTTCATAATATAAATTAGGTCGATTGAAACTGGCAACGTGGACATCTGGATCCTGGAGATCTAGTTGTTTAATAATATCCTGACGGACGCGATCGGTTGCAGTCGCCGTCAAGCCCAGCCACGGTACCTTGGGAAAATAGTGCCGTAATTGCGACAGTTTGCGATAATCTGGTCGAAAATCATGACCCCATTCTGAGACACAATGAGCCTCATCGATCGCAAATCCCGCAATCCCCACTTCTTGATGTAAATCTACCAGAAAGTTGCTAATAAATTCCTGGTTCAATCGTTCGGGTGCGAGGTATAAAAGCTTGATTTCACCATTATAAATAGCCGCTGCTCTTTCTCTGCGTTCTTCAGTGGTAATACTACTATTTAAAAAAGTAGCTGAAATTCCATTGTCGGCTAGTTGTTGCACCTGATCTTGCATCAGTGCAATCAATGGCGACACCACGATTGTTACGCCCTGTTTTAGTAATGCTGGCAACTGAAAACATAGGGACTTACCACCCCCAGTGGGCATGATCACCAACAAGTCCCGATTTGCTAATGCTGTCGTAATAATCTCCCGCTGTCCCGATCGAAACTCATCATACCCAAAGTAATGCTTTAATGCTTGTTCGAGGGTGGTGAATTGAGTCGCGGCAAGCATAGGAAGTGGATAGTGAATGGTGGATAGTGAATTGGACTGATAATAATCTTGGAAATGGCTACATATCAGAAATTGTACAACAGACAGTTAGTTTTATGCCGACAAACCATCCTCTGCTCATAACCGAACAACCAACGTTCGATGCACTATCCACTATTCACTAATTTCTGCTCTCTACTAAAAAATCATCCGCCTCAATCCCTGTTTGCTTGAGGATTTGGCGGAGAGTGCCTTCGGGCATATCACCATTGTGATTGGGGACAGTGGTATATTTACCGCTGCCATCATTGAACCAGATTTCGTGACTGCCAGATGCTTGTCTGTCTAGTGCGAATCCGTAAATTCGTAGCACCTTAGCAACTTCACGATATCTAAATCCTGATAGCTTACCCATGCCAGCTATTTAGTTAATACAAGAGGACAATCAAATTCGTCTGCTAACATCGGGAAACTTTCAACGATCTGATTTCGCTCTGCCATTGCTGCCAATATTTGCTTGGCAACATCTTGAGCAATTTCTAAGGTTTCAGCGAGAGTTGCCGCTTGAGCAATCAATCCAGGGAGAGCATCAGAGGTGGCTAGATAGTAACCTTCTGGTAATCTCTCGATGTGTACGTTAATTAGTCTTTCCACTGAATTAAAATCGTTCAATTTTAAAGTTTCGGTAAAAGTTGTAGGAAAGTTCAAGTATCGCTATCCCAATTTAAATGAGTCGTAATCTAATTATCACATACCCAGTATGGTATTGATTACTACTAAATCTTAAGGCTAGTTTAATTTCAGTAACTTGGCTTACGTGTGTATGTACTAAGTATTTGATTTCGCTCTGAGCTTTGATTTTGGATGAGTCGCATCTACCAGCGTCGATAGTTCACCCAGCAAGTTTTCTTGTTCTTGACTGAGGCTCTGCAACCTGTCGATAATCCGTTCAATCCGCTCTGAATGCGGCTGCGAAGCCAGTTTAGATTCTAGCTGTTCACCACTAAAATTAGTGTGCCCAAATCCGCGCTGAATCGATCTCCACGATAGTCTCAAAATTGGCTGGATTAGTTTAAATGGGGTTGTGAGTAGATATAACCAGATTTGCTCGATCCCCCGCCCCACCGCCTTGAGTAGCCCCCAGAGAGAGAAGATTGCGAGTAATAACAATCCCAGACTCGGTAGTGGGTGCGAAACGATCCAAGCTAGATAGGCATGTGCCGTCAGCCATTGGGTAAAATAGCTGGTGATGGCATGTTCGATCGATATATCCATTTAACGTAGGGTGTGTTACGGCGTTAGCCTAACGCACCAGGATGTCTGCGGATTCTGTTGGTGGGGTTGGGCGGGTTCAAATTAAGCTTGTAGTTGAAGAATGAAACCCAACATCTATAGAGCGTTGGGTTTCATTCTTCAACCCAACCTACCAATATTATTAAATTGAAGATCCTATCCATTAGTATTCGCACTGATTTGTTCGCTGTCGAGATTGAATAATACCTGAATGGTTTGGAGAGCCTTGCGGCGGGTGTCGATATCTTCTTGGGCGCGGAGCTGCAATAAGGGATCGTGGAGGATTTTATTAATAATACCCTTGGTGAGGGCTTCGATCGCTTCTTGATGCCGTTCACCAAATTCAGCTCCGAGTCTAGATAGGGCTTTTTCCAGTTCTTGGGTGCGGATATTTTCCATTTTATCGCGCAGGCAGTTCATGGTTGGTACTGTTTCCAGCAATTGCCACCAGGTATCAAAGTTGCCGACTTCTTCATCGAGGATACCCTCGGCTTCTTGCGCCATTTGTTGGCGGCGTTCCTGGTTCTGGGCGACGACGGCTTTAAGATCGTCTACGTTGAAGGCTTTGATATTGGCGAGGGTATTGACATCACTATCGACGTTGCGTGGTACGGAGATGTCAAAAATCATTAGTGAATGATGCGGATCTAACACTGCTTCTAGCTTTGCAGCATTTAGTAATGGCTCTGTGGCGGAGGTGCTGGTAAACACGATTGTAGAGGTAGAGATCGCCGTCATCATCTCTGTCATCGGGTGCAGTTGCAAATCGATTTGAGTAAACATCGCTTTGAGTTCATCGGCGCGTTTTGCCGATCGATTCAAAATGGTAATATCAGTAGAACCTTTGGAAATCAGATGTTGGACCAATAGTCTGGACATCTTACCCGCGCCCAAAATCGCCACTCGATGATTGGCGAAGTTTCCAACTTTCATGTGGGCGAGTTCTACAGCAGCCGAGCTAATCGATACGGCTCCGGTACCGATACTTGTTTCGGTGCGGACTCGTTTCCCAGCAGTCAAAGCTTGCCTAAATAACCGATTGAGAATTGGTCCCATGCCTTGATACTGCTGACCAATTTTCTGGGTTTGCTTCACCTGGGCGAGGATTTGTCCTTCGCCTAATACGAGACTATCTAATCCACCAGATACGCGCATCAAGTGCATTACAGCATCTTTGTGCAGGAGGATAAATAAGTGCTGCCGGAGATCTTTGAGCGGGATCTTGCTAAATTCTGCTAGAAATTGGATCGCATCTTGGACACCGCGATCGGCTGTTGGTGAAACAATATAGATCTCTAAGCGATTACAGGTGCTGAGAATAGTTGCTTCTTGAATGTGCGGATAATTGCAAAGGGTATGAATCGCTGCTTCCATCTGCGTATCGGGAACGCTGAGTTTTTCTCGGATGTCTACAGGTGCGGTTTTGTGACTCAAACCGATAACAGCAATATTCATGTCTACTCCGCGTTCCAAAGATGAGGATTTTTAAAGTTTTGTTGGTTAAGTTACAGATAGTTGACCGGAAACAATGCACTATGGACGAGTGCGATCGGTGTTATCTCTGACAATAAGCACAGCTTCTTTATTTTATATATGTCGCTTATCTTCTGGCAATATTTGCGGCTTGTAAATGGTTTGTTATGGTTCTTTACTGGGGGAGTTGTGGAGATCTACCCACCCGGACGCTTCGCATCCTGCCCTACGGGCACCCCTCCGTTGGCGGAGCCTCTCCCTAAGGAGACGGAGGGGATTTTCCATTCTAGCTAAACCACTAAACCGCTAAACCACTAAAAACTAGTGCAGATTCACAGTCTGAGGTTCGCCAACCATGTGAATGGTGTCAACGAAACGAGCAGTTTTGGACTGACTAGAGATAACTAGGGTATGAGTCCGCGCGCCACCCTTGAAGAAGCGAACGCCATCCATGATATTGCCGGAGGTGATGCCAGTACCAGCGAAGAGGACGTTTTCGCCACAAGCTAGTTCTTCAGCGGTGTAAACTTTATCAGGATCGGTGATGCCCATCGATTTTAGACGTTCGATGTTGGCTTCTTTGCTTTCGCCGATCAAGCCAGTTTTGACAACTGCTGGATCGTAGATGAGCTGTCCTTGGAAGTGAGCACCTAAGCAACGGAGAGCTGCGGCGGAGATTACACCTTCAGGAGCTGCACCGATACCCATGAGCGCGTGAATGTTGGTGCCAGCAAAGCCACAGTTGATGGCTGCGCCAACGTCACCGTCACTAATCAGCGCAACACGAGCACCAGCAGCGCGGATTTCGGCAATCAGATCGTTGTGACGTTCGCGTTTCATTACGACGACAACTAGCTCATCGATCGGCAGATCGAGACACTGAGACAAGATTTTGAGGTTTTCGGTAGCAGATTTATTGATGTCTACTTTACCTTTAGCCGCAGGAGGCGCAGCCAGTTTCTTCATGTAAAAGTCAGGTGCTGCAAACAGTCCACCTTTTTCGGAGATGGCGAGTACAGCCATCGAACCAGGTTGTCCGTATGCACAAAGGTTGGTGCCTTCACAAGGATCGACTGCGATGTCGATTTCTAGGAGTTCATCGATCGTACAAACATCTGCGGCGTTAGGCTGAGAACAAATCCCAACTTCTTCGCCGATAAATAACATCGGAGCGTCATCCCGCTCACCTTCACCGATCACGATCCGTCCGCGCATGTGGATTTTGTTCATCCGTTCGCGCATGGCTTCAACCGCAACACGATCGGCTTCATTTTTGTCGCCTTTACCCATCAAGCGTGCAGACGCGATCGCTGCTTGCTCAACTACTTCTATAATTTCTAAACCTAAAGTATTTTCCACTGCTAACGCGCTCCCAAGAAGCTGTATTTATAGGGATTTCAGTCTACAAGTCTACCAGAGCGAGGGGACACATAAGTGGTTATCAAATTTTTATGATCCCGAAATTTAGCTAAGGGCATGACTAGTCTCGGTATTTTTGCTGACATTGGGATCGCCCAAACCAGTCTCGATCGCCTAGTATGTAGTTACTGAGATTCTGGGGTAAAGTTTGGTATGAAAATTCTGCATCTGTCTGATATCCACATGGGCGGTGGTTTTGCTCATGGCAAGATTGACCCAGAGACTGGTTTTAATACACGTTTTCAAGATTTTGTCAAGTCTTTGTCGCGATCGATCGATCGGGCAATCTCAGAGCCAGTGGATCTAGTGCTATTTGGTGGGGATGCTTTTCCCGACGCTACGCCTGCACCCTATATTCAACAAGCTTTTGCGCGGGAGTTTTATCGGCTGGTGGCGGCAAATATTCCCCTAGTATTACTAGTCGGCAATCACGATCGACATGCTCAGGGACAGGGTGGGGCAAGTTTGTCAATCTATCGCTCATTAGGCGTTCCAGGGACGATCGTGGGAGATACGATCGATACTCATACGATCGCTACTCGCAGTGGTGAGATTCAGATTATTACCTTGCCGTGGATCGACAGGTCTACGCTGTTGACTCGCGATGCTTCCGCTAATCTGTCAATTCTAGAAGTCAATCAATTATTACTCGACAAACTCCAGCCGCGAATTGAAGGCGAAATTCGGAAGCTAGATCCCGCTTTGCCGACGATCGTTTTAGCTCATTTGATGGCGGACAATGCCACATTGGGCGCGGAAAAATTGTTGGCAGTTGGCAGAGGGTTCACGATTCCCTTGTCCTTCCTGACTCGTGATTGCTTTGACTATGTGGCTCTCGGACACGTTCATCGTCACCAGAACTTGAACCAAACAAACGATCCTGCCGTTGTCTATCCAGGTAGTATCGAGCGGGTAGATTTTAGCGAGGAAAAAGAAGATAAGGGGTTTGTGATGGTGACAATTGAACCAACCGCACAAACAGCAGAACAACCAGCCAGCAAAAACTTTGAGACTACCTGGGAATTTTGCCCGCTACCTGTAAGAGAGTTTCGGACGATCAAAATTGATGTATCTGAGAGCGAACAGCCCCAAATAGACATTGAAAAAGCGATCGCCAAAGTAGATATCACAGATGTGGTAGTACGATTGATTTATCAGCTTAGTCCCGATCGAGTCGAATTGGTCAATACAGCCGCCTTGCATCAAGCTTTGAGCAGCGCACATCACTATACAATTCAGGCTGAGTTAATCAGTCAATTGAGCCGTCCGCGCTTGCCTGAACTTGGTTGTAGCGTCGGCGATCCGATGGTGGCTCTGTCTACCTATCTCGAAAATCGTCCCGATCTAGAAAGTATTGCCAAGGCGATGATTGCGGCTGCGAATGAGCTATTGGCTAGCGACAGATTGTCCGCAGATCTGTCCGCAGATTTAGTTTTATTAGATGTTGAATCATCTACAGACCCAGAAATTAATCGATCCAGCGCAACTGATCCAGATGCTCAACTAACGTTGCTGTAAATGCTCTTTACTAATTCATCCCAGCCGTTTAGCTGAACTAGTTGGTGTGGCAGTATAGAATCAACGGTTAAATATCGATCGTGCTAAAATATTAACCAATGTTAAACCCAACATTGTGGTTAACTGTTGTATTTTCGGTCGTTGGAAATTGAGCGATCGCATTGTATGTTACCAATTGCCCCAGAGACTCTTTTGCAGCAACGCTACCGCATTCTCAACATGTTGGGAGAAGGCAGGTTTGGGCGGACATATCTGGCGGTAGATCGCGGTCGTGGCGATGCTTACTGTGCGATCGAAGAACTTGCACCTTTTGCTCAATTTTCCAGTGCCATTGCCAAAGCCAAAGAGATATTCAAAAAAGAAGCAACGCTGCTCTATCAACTTCAGCATTCTCAAATACCGCGCTTCTGGACAACTGTGGAAGATCAGAGTCGGCTGCTGTTGATTCGAGACTATGTACCTGGAAAAACTTATCGCGATCTGTTAGATGATCGCCGCAGTGGTGGTAGGACGTTTAGTGAGTCTGAAGTTTGTCAGTTTTTATTGGAAATATTACCAGTAATTGGGTATATCCATAGCAAAGGAACGATTCATCGCGATCTTTCCCCAGAACATATCGTCCGTCGAGATGCTGACGGGTTGCCAGTACCGATCGATTTTGGAGTTGTCAAAGAGTTTGCCAATAAGCTGCAACCGAATCCTGTCGGTCAACCGATCGCGATTGGTCAACCAGGCTATGCGCCGATCGAACAACTGAAGTATGGTCAAGTTTACCCCAATAGTGACCTCTACACACTAGGCGTTACCGCAGTTGTACTGCTGACAGGCAAAGAGCCGAGCGCGCTATTTGAGAGCAACAGAATGAATTGGGCATGGCGAAAGTGGACAGACATCGATGATGGTTTTGCAAATGTGCTCAGTCGGATGTTGAGTCCTCAGCCCAACGACAGGTATCAGTCAGCGATCGAAGTTGAGCAAGATTTACGTTCACTGAGCATCGCCCCAATTCCCCTCGACGAAAAATTTCAGGATGACGACGAGCCGTACAACGCGCTATCCCCATCGACTATCGCCGCAGGTGCCAAGAGCGCGTTTGCGGCTGTTAATCGCGTCCAAACCAAGCTCACTAACATTAACGTCAAGTCAACTTGGGAAAAGCCCCAAGTATTTATTCCAGTCGGTATCCTAATCTCGCTCTTGGCTGGTGCTGGATCTTGGCTTGGAGTTACCCAACTCCTCCGCCAGCCACCAGCGGCAGAGGAGCCAGTTGCGGTAGAGCAGCCACCCAAGCAAATCGACTTCAACAATCCCACAATCCCTACTGATACTAGTACCCCTGCTACTTCAACTACTGGCGATACGATTCAGCCCGAAATGGATCGACCGATCGAGAAAGAGGGTAAGGTTGATGCGAATACTCCCGTCATTTACAAGATTCCGGCCATTGCTGGGACAAATCTCGATATTCAACTCATGCCCCTGACGGCTCAAAGTATCGATTCGAGTAAGCCCGTGCTGTCGATCGATCCAACTCTACCATTAACCAGCTCCAGCCCGATTCCACCCAAAGATCTCAAATCCAAAAAATTACCAGCTTCAGTTGCGACATCAACGCCAACTCAAGTCCTGATGACTATTACTTCACCTACGGGTGTCCCCATCGATAACAAATCCGAGCGGATAGTTGGTTGGCGTGGACAGCTCACTGCTTCGGGTGACTACACGATCGAACTTCGACCAATTAAAGGTCTAGCCGGAGCCTTTCCTTACAAGTTGAGTGTAACTCAATTGTCAGTTACACCTGGGTCGGCTCCGCTCAATACCAGTCCCAACCCCACCGAATCGGCAACACCCGAATCCACAGCACCACTAGGTGTACCGATTCCGATTGGCGGTACTGGTTTGAAAGCGATTCCAGCCAGCCCTGAAAACATCCTTCCCAATAACGATTTACCCACTTTTACCCCCGTCCCAATCCCAGATCAGGTACCCACAATTAGGCCCAGTGCTGCGCCAACCGAGCCAGAACGTCCGGTTCGCAAACGCAGACGCAAACCAGTCGTCCAACAACCCAGCCGTCAAGTCAGACGCGAACGAGTAACTGAGGAAGCACCACCCAGAACCCGCCGCAGACGCAGAATTACCGCCAGCGAGGAAGCTCCAACGCCGACTGTCCGCAAGCGGCGAAATCGTCCTGCTAATTCAGAAACACAACAGCCAATCCCTGTTGCCAAACCAAATCTAGGTGACAATGGTAGTAGCAACACGCCACCGCAAGAAGTGCAGGTTCCAATCCAAGTACCTGAAGCCAAGAAATCAACACCACCAGCTAGTGGTGATATTGATAATAATTAGAGGATGGGAAGAAATAAGTATCCTAAGTTTTTCTCCCACTCCTCTACACTTTTAATCAGGATTTAGAGGATTTTCAGGATTTTCAGGATTGAGTTATCTTTGCCAGCTCCCAACTCCCAACTCCCAACACAATGCTCCTAATCACCAGTACTGACACAGATGCGGGTAAGACCGTCTTGACAGCAGCATTAGCTGCTTATGCGAAGAAGTATCATTCGCGGCAAAAATGGGGCATTCTCAAGCCGATTCAGTGCGGTGTAGGCGATCGAGAGTTCTATGCTAGAGTCTTTGGCGGTACGATTCAGGTGGTCAATCCGATTTATCTAGAACATCCGCTGGCACCACCGATTGCGGCGATGGCAGCGGGCGTAAACATCGATCTGGGTATCGCTTGGCAAGCTTTGACAAAAATGCGCCAGCTGCATGATTTTGTGTTGGTTGAAGCGGCAGGTGGCTTGGGTACTCCGGTGACTGATGAGCTGGTGGTGGCAGATCTGGCGCGAGAGTGGCGGCTGTCAGCGGTGTTGGTGGTACCAGTTAAGCTAGGATCGATCGGGCTAGCTGTGGCAAACGTGGCTCTGGCAAAGCAGTACAATGTCCAACTGCGGGGAATTGTCCTCAACTGCGCTCAACCGCTCTCACCTGCTGAAATCGCTAATCTTGCGCCAGCGGAACTAATTCAATCTCTGACCCGCACTCCTGTGCTGGGTTGTCTGCCCTATCTCCAGGATCTTTACGATTTGGACTTGTTAGCTGGTGCCGCTGCTGATTTAGAGTTGGAAGTGCTATTACCAGAGCTAGCTGCTGATTATTTGATTTCTAATGTTGCGTGAGAGTGTTAAATGTTAAGTCTTAAAAAATGACTGTGATGGTATTGTTTTGATTGAGATATCGATCGAACCAGTACAACTCTAGCAGCGATCGATCATCCCATTAGCATCGGTCAAGTATTTTGAGTTTGAAACTGCTGCACCAAAATTTCAACTTGCAATTGCGCTAACTGCCTATTGCGCCAAAGTAGTGACGATCGAGAATGATATGGCGATGCTTATCGAGGGTGAGATGCTCCTTCGCTTGAAACTGCGCCATCATCCGGCTGACAGTAACTCTGGTTGTCCCAATTGCGCCAGCTAGCTGTTGATGCGTAAACTTATAACCGAGCCGAATCTGACCAGTTGGCAAAGACTCGCCGACTTCCGCTCCAAGCAATGATAGTAAACCTTTGAGCCGTTCGACAGTGTGCCTCCGGCCGTTGATAATCAACAGCAATTCAGCTTGACGCATCCGTTTTGTCAATTCTGGTAGCAAGAGTTGAGATAGTTGCATCGAATGCTCAATCTCATCCAACCGCAGCCAGCGCAGATAAACAGGCGATAACGCGATCGCTTGATAGTCTAGCGTATCCGATCCTTGCGTCCCAAACCAAGCTCCAGCAGCAGCCCAACCAAATAATACCTGCTCGCCATCTTCATAATTTGCACACAGTTGGACCAATCCTTGGGTAACTTGCCATACCCCTTCTGGAAATAATGGAATTTCATCGCCTTTGGCATGAAAGTATAGTCGCTTGTTGAGAACAGATGGTTGTTGATGCTGTTGTTGTGAGTAGCTTAAATCCGTACTTTGAACGATCGACAGCATAATTAACGCTCCAAAATCTGAACTCAATCTACTCGATCAATGTAAAATCCAGGTAATGGATAGATTAAGGTTGGTTGAGAGTTGAGAGTTGAGAATTGAGAATTGAGAATTTTTAGAGTTTTCTACGAATTATCACAGCGGTTAGAAACTGCTGTGATAGTCCGTAGCAACTTTAATTTTAATCAATCCTTAAAACTTAAATGTTGTCCGAATAGTCCCCACATACTCAGTTGGGTTGGCACTATTATGTTCAGGACTGGTAATCAACAATAAACCAGGTGTAATTGCGAGGTTGTCGCTTAACTTGATCTTGTATAAGGCTTCAATATGATATGAAGTATCAGGATTACCCGTTGTCGTGACAGCAGGCGTAGTACCGATTGCCGAGACGTTCCGAGAATTGAGTTTTGGTGGGATTCCAAAGATAAACGCTAAGTTATTACCCTTTTGGCCGAAGTCTGGGAAAGCTAATGACAAAGCGTAGTTGCTGACACTAGCACTACCACTAGCGGCCGCAGCACCAGCAGGAGTTTCTCGTTTGGCATCGATAAAACCAGCCCAACCAGAAACTACAAAACCAGGGTTGATTTTGTAGCTAGCTAGTGCGGAATAGTGATTTGCGGTAGTGGCGACCGATCCAAATGGACTATTTGCGTTAGAGCTACCAGTTCCACCCGCAATTCCACCTGGTCCATAGGAGCGAGCATAGATTAAACCGAGGTTAAGATCCTTATTCGGCAGATAGCTCAACTGACTGATGATGCTGTTAGAACCATTGAATAGTCCAGCACCAGCGATGGGGTTGGCAACACTATTTCCACCTGGAACGGCATAGCCTACGGCTAAACCTAACTCGTCACTAAACTTATGATTTACAGTCAGAGATGCACCATCACCACTGAGTCGATAGACAGGATTGAACCGACCGAAGCGAGAAATGGATCCTTCGCCAGAGCTTGCTAGTAATGGGTTGAAGGTGAGCATGTTCTCGTTGAACTCACTACCGATCGTTTCAGCAATAATTTTGGTCTCGGCACTGAGTGGGAAGCTGTACTGTAGTAGCGAAACACTAGTATTGTTGTCACTGTTACCGTCAAAACCCAACTGGGTCATATTGGTTCCGGTGATCGCACTGTTGAAGGCAATATTGTTACGAGACTGCAATCTGGTTCTGAGTCGATCTTTGCCTGTGAAGCTAGTATCAAAATTGAGGCGAACTCGATCGGTAAGCACGGTACTAGCAGCGGTTCGAGCGGTAACAGCAGGGGTTGTACCAACAGCAGGAGCTGCGGCTCTGGCAGTTACGCCACCGTAGCCATTCACCCCAATAATTACTTCCCCAACTAGTTTGGTGGTAGTGGAGAAACTTTGGGCTTTAAGCTCGGCGGTTTTCTTGTCTAAAGATCCAACTCGCGCATCCAGGCTGGACAGCTCGGCACTGAAAGATTGTACCAACCCTTTGAGTCGATCGAGATCTTGCTGGGTAACGGTTTCCTCTGCGGCTACTTCTGGCTCCAGTGGCTTGATTTCGGCTGGAGCTGGAGGAGTGGTTTCGATCGCAGGTGCAGCTTCTACTGGTCTGACTTCTGCCGCTGGCATCCGCTTCTTCACTCTAGGTTTGCGGGATCTCCTAGCCATCAATTGTTCAATTGATTGGGCACAATTACTAATATCAGCCGCAAATTCCATCCGAGTAATGGTTTGACGACGATCATTCCGCATGACACCATTTGCTGGAGCGCAGTCGTACTTGGCTTGAAGCTGTTGCAGTGACTGATATGCCGAGTCAGTCCGCTGGACTTCATCTGTAGATTCTGAGGTCAAATCGGCTGTGACTTGTGCTTGCACATCACCATAGCTAGTTGACAATAAAGTAGCTGCTAATACAGCAGAAGATATTCTGCTAATTTTAAATAAGAATCTATCCATGACCAAATAAGTTACTCCACATACAAATAAGTTGCTGAGGTAGTTTTTATTACCCAGCAACATCAAGCTCTATCAGGCAATCCTCA